>CAMNLO010000370.1 GCA_946543095.1 uncultured bacterium | reverse complement strand
AACTTCTGGGTCATGTCATCCTGGGCATCTGCCGCGAAGGGAGTGAAGAGGTAGACGCCCTCAGCCAGGGAGGTGTCAAAGTTTTCCACGCTTAAGATGCCGTCCATGCCGTCCACGCCGAAGAATACGGGAGCAAAGCCCATGCTGTTGGCCTGGTTTAACACGATGGAAGCCTCGGTGTAGTAGAATGGAAGGAACATCAGATCCGCGCCTGCGGACTGGGCCTTC
The DNA here is from genome assembly GCA_946543095.1 of uncultured bacterium. GTDB lineage: Bacteria > Bacillota > Clostridia > Lachnospirales > Lachnospiraceae > CAMNLO01. The sequence goes on along the minus strand of CAMNLO010000370.1, from coordinate 2,276 downwards.
TGCAGCTGGGTGGAGAAATCGGTCTTGGAATCCGCGGTGAAGGCTTCATCGGAAACGATCTCAAGGCCTCTCTTGCCGGCCTCCTCCACGAAGGTGTCGTGGATACCGGAGGAATACACGTCGGAGCTGTCATAGATGATGCCGATCTTGCTGCCAAGGCTGTTCTCGGAAATATACTGAGCGGAAGCACGGCCCTGGTTCGGGTCGGTGAAGCAGACCTGGAATACATTGGGATTCTCGATGACCTCTTCGCTGGATGCGGAGGGAGTGATCTGGAACATACCGTCCTGTGAGGTCACATCCGCCACAGCGATGCAGGGAGTGGTGGTAGTGGTGCCGACGAAGACCTGCATCCCCCAGTCCTTTAAGGAGTTATAGGCGTTCACGGCCTTCTCTGCGTCATGCTGGTCGTCCTCGTACTTGTACTCGATCTTATAGCCTGCAATGCCGCCGGCAGCGTTGATCTCGTCCACTGCGATCTCAGCGCCCCTGACTACCGCGGTCCCGTAAAGAGCCGCGCCGCCGGTGGTGGGACCGGAGCAGCCGATCTTGAACACCTTGTCGCCGGAGCCGGAGCCTGATCCGGATGCAGATGCGCCTCCGCAGGCGGACAGAGTGGCACAGACCAGTGCCAGACACAGTACAACGCCGATTGCTTTACTGAATTTTTTCATAACTGTCTCCTCCTTTTTGATAATGTATACAAATATACAAAGAGAAATTTTACTCCTCTAAAGCACCCTTGTCAATGACGGCCGCGTCTCCCCAGATCTTGTCCAGCTGGTAGAATTCCCTGTTTTCTCTGTCAAAGATATGGATCACCACATCGCCGTAGTCCATCAGGATCCAGTCGGCGCTCTCAAAGCCCTCCTTATGCTTGATCAGAAAGCCGCTTTTTGCCAGCTTTTCCTCCACATCCTCGCACATGGCCTGAATCTGGTTTTTATTCTTTCCGTTTACGAGAACGAAGTAGTCCGCCAGGGAGGAGATCTCACGGATATCCAGGATCTTTAACTCCTCTCCCTTCTTATCCTCCATAGCCTCCGATGCGATCTTAACAAGCTTTAATGCCTTATCCATACAGAAACTCCTTATTCTTTCCTATTCTTTTTTGCTGCTTTTGCCTGATACCATTCCAGGGTCTTTTGCGTCATGGGGTCCACAGGCGCTCCCGTCTGACCCAGGTATTTTACCGTATCCTTCAGTATTTTGACCAGCGCTTTTCCGGGATCTGCCACCGCCTGCTGTCTGCGTTTGTTCAGCTTCTGCTGCCTGTCCCTTGAAGGCTCAATATAATCCGCGATGAAGACGAGGATCTCCAGAAGGGACATGTCCGGGCGGCCGGTGGTATGAAACTCGATGGCATTCAGGATCTCCGGATCCTTTACCCCGAACTCATCCCTCGCAAGCCTCGCCCCCACCTTGCCGTGGAGGAGATAGGGAGCAAGCGCTTCCGCCTCCGAGATGGGAAGCTGTTCCCGTTTGCAGAAATCCATCAGCTCCTGATCGCTGAAGGGCTTTGCGATATCGTGCAAAAGCCCTGCAGTCAGAGCCTTTTCCCTGCTTTCCCCGTGGAGGACAGCCAGAAACGCCGCGGTCTGCGCCACTCCCATGGTGTGAAGAAAGCGTTTGGGGTTCAGGCGCTTCTCCAGGGAAAGGATCAGCTCCGGTATCGTGCAGTTTACATAACTTTCATTTCCGATCATTCCAAATTCTCCGGATCATTGTTTACAAAAAGGATCCTCAGGAGTACAGCCCCTGTTCACGGATATACCGGTATACCCGCTTCGGCAGCTGGGAAGAAACCTCAAGGCCCTGTCTGATCCTGGCCCTGATCTCTCTTGAGGAGCAGTCGTACTCCGTAATGGGCAAAAGTAAGACCTCTGCCCCAAACCGTTCCTTCAGCTCCCCCGCCTTCTCCAGCACCCGCTTTTTATCCGCATCGTCCCGCACCGAAACGGCGATCTTTACACCCGCAAAAATGATCTCCGGCTTTTCCCAGCGTTCCATCATAAAAAGGGTGTCAGCGCCGCAGATAAAATAGTATTCCGCGGGAAATGTCCGGTTCAGCTCCTCTACGGTGACACAGGTGTAGGATTTTCCGCCTCTTTTGATCTCCATATCAGAAACGGAAAAGCCCTGATGCCCCATCACCGCAAGCCTGGTCATCTTCAGCCTGACCTCAGTATCCGTTACCCCCTCCTTCATGTAGGACTCACAGGAGGGAATGAACAGGACCCGATCCAGGAACAGATGCTTTTTTGCCTCTCTTGCCA
>CAMNLO010000369.1 GCA_946543095.1 uncultured bacterium | reverse complement strand
GCGTCGGGAAGCCGCATCCTGGTGAGCATTTCGCAGGCCCTGTCCCAGGCGTCTTTTTTTGAAAGCTTCTCATGGGTCAGGATATAGTCCACATACTGGGTCCCGATCTTTTTGATGGGGTTGATCATGGCTCCGGAATCCTGAAAGATCATGGAGATCCTGCTGCCCCGAAGCTGCCGCCATTCCTTCGGGGAAATGCCCGGAAGGCTCTTTCCCTCGAACACGATGTCACCCTCCGTGATCCTTCCGCCTCCCGGCAAAAGTCCCAGGATCGCCCGGATCACCGTGGTCTTGCCGCTGCCGGATTCTCCCACCACGCTGACCACCTCGCCCTCACCCATTTGCAGGGAAAAGTCCCGGATGGTGGGGTTCGGGTTTTTGTTATATTGAACTGTGATATCTTTTACTTCCAGAAGCATAGCTTTTTCCTTTTACTCATCCCGTACATCCAGCACATCCCTGAGGCTGTCCCCCAGCAGATTGAAGATCACCACCGTAACGAAGATGGCAAGGCCGGGAAAGAGCATCAGCCAGGGAGCGTGCTGCATATAGGCCCGGCCGTCGTTTAACATCAGGCCCCATTCCGGGGTGGGGGGCTGGGCGCCGAAGCCAAGGAAGGAAAGGCCCGCCAGCTCCAGGATCATGGTGCCGATGTCCGTGGCCGCTGTGATGACCATGGTGGGCAGGATGTTGGGGACCATGTACTTCCACAGGATATAGGGAACCTTCGAGCCTGTCACCACCGCCGCGGCGATGTAGTCCGTGTGGCGGATCTTCAGCACCAGGCTTCTGGCCATTCTGGCGTATTTCGTCCAGGAGACGATGGCAATGGCGATGATGGCGTTCTTCACGCTGGCCCCCAGGATGCCTGCCACGGCAATGGCAAGGACCATGCCCGGGAAGGAGATCATCATATCGGAAATACGCATGATGACAGCATCCACCACGCCGCCGAAATACCCGGCGATGACTCCCAGCAGGCTTCCCACCACCAAAATAACGGACACAAGGATCAGAGAGGAGGCCAGGGAAACCCGGCTTCCGTAGATGACCCTGGTAAACAGATCCCGCCCCAGCTTGTCCGTGCCGAACCAGTGCTCGGCGCCGGGCGGCTGCAGAGCATCCGTCAGCACGGATTTATAGGGATCCGCGGGACAGATCACCGGCGCCAGGATGGCGACCAGGATCAGCCCGATGGCCATCAGAAGGAATACCGTGAACTGTTTATTCTTTTTGATAAAAGAAATGAGTTTATCCATTGGTGATCTTCCAATTGTGTTGTGTTATGTTAACTATTTCTTCCCATTTCAGCTTCCGGGTTTTCCCCGGCTCGTTGCGATCCTGCGCTGCCGGCTGCTTCAGGCATCAACCCTGCTCCGCCCGAATCTGCATCTCCACCTATTTCAGATATCAACCCTGCTACGCACGAGTCTGCGCTGCCGGCTGCTTCAGGTATCACCTCTGCTCCCGAGTCTGCATCTCCTCCTATTTCAGACGGATCCGGGGATCCACCCAGTAATAGGAGATATCCACCAGCAGATTGATCCCCATATAGATCAGGGACACCCAGAGCACATAGCCCTGGATCAGATTATAATCATAGGAAGAAATGGCGGAGACCGCCAGATTCCCCAGGCCCTGATAGCTGAAGATGACCTCCACCACGGCGGTGCCCCCTAACAGGGAGCCCAGGGACAGGCCCAGCATGGTGATGAGAGGCAGGAGGGAATTGGGGAACACATGCTTCCAGAGGATGGCAGTCTCGCTCTCCCCTCTGGCTCTGGCGCCCACCACGTAATCCTGATGCAGCTCCTCCAGAACCGCGGTCCGAACCTGCCTTGTGTACTTGGAGGCCATGGCAAAGGCCAGGGTGATGGCAGGCAGGATCAGCTTTTTGAAGCCCGTCCCCGCGCTGACCACCGGCAGAAGTCCCAGCTTCAGGCAGACAAAATACAGTAAAAGAAGCCCCACCCAGAAATTCGGCATGGAAATGCCAAGGAAGGTGAAGCCTCTCACAATATAATCGATGGGTGAATTCCTGTAGACCGCTGCCAGCATCCCGAAGGGCACGGACACGATCAGCATCAGCACCAGGGACATAAGAGCCAGCTTCAGCGTGGGCCAGAGCCTGGAGGCCAGAAGCTCCCCGATGGGCTTCCCGGTGGAATAGGAGGTGCCGAAATCCCCGTGGAGGCAGTTTGTAAGCCATCGGCCGTACTGCACCAGCACGGGATCGTTTAACCCCAGCTCCTCTCTTCTTGCGTCCAGCTCCGCCTCCGTGGGCATGGTCCCCGCCGCGGCGTACATGGTGCGGACGGGGTCACCGGGGGCAAGATAGATCAAAAGGAATGTAAGAAAGCTGATGCCGACCAGCACAATAATGATCTGGAGCAGCCTCTGAACGATCTGTTTCCCAGACAAAACCGGATCCTCCCGAAAACAAAAACAAAAAGAGCTCCTCTGTTTCAGATTGAATCAATATGGAGCATAAATCGAAATAAAAACGG
>CAMNLO010000368.1 GCA_946543095.1 uncultured bacterium | reverse complement strand
CCCTGGCAGCCAAGGCCCTGGGCTTCGATATCGCCACCCCCGTGTTTGACGGTGCCAACGAGGACGATATCATGGACACTCTGGATCTGGCAAATGATTATGTAAACCTCGAATGGTCCGAGTTTGAGAAGAAGCACAGGGATGAGCTTCTGCCGGAGGTCATGGACTATTTATATGAACACAGAGACCACAGAGCCCTCTGGAAGGGAGTGCCCATTTCCAGAGACGGCAAGGTCCGCTTAAGAGACGGACGTACCGGCGAGTTCTTCGATTCCCCGGTTACCATCGGCCATATGCATTACCTGAAGCTCCATCACCTGGTGGATGACAAGATCCACGCAAGAGCCACGGGTCCTTATTCCCTGGTGACCCAGCAGCCTCTGGGGGGCAAGGCCCAGTTCGGCGGCCAGCGCTTCGGAGAAATGGAAGTCTGGGCCCTGGAGGCCTACGGCGCATCCTACACCCTGCAGGAGATCCTGACGGTGAAGTCCGACGATGTGGTGGGCCGTGTGAAGACCTATGAAGCGGTCATCAAGGGAGACAATATCCCCGAGCCCGGCGTGCCCGAGTCCTTCAAGGTCCTTTTGAAGGAGCTCCAGTCCCTTGGCCTTGATGTCAGGGTCCTGGATAAGGAGAAGAACGAGATCGAGATCAAGGAGAACGTGGACTACAACGACAAGGCCCGGTTCTCCATGGATCTGGAGGGTGACAACCGCGGCTTCGGCCGGGAGAAGATGGACGGCTTCATGACCGGAAGCTTCGATGAGGAGGCCGGGGAATTCGTGGAGGAGCAGAGTGCCGGAGAGGAAACGGATTCCTTTGAAGGCGCGGAGGACGATATTCTTCCCGAGGATTCCTACGACGATGTCAGCGAATAAGATAAACGGAGGACAGCATGGCGGATTATAAGGCAAATGACTCTCAGGCACTGGTTTTTGAATCCATCGGCATCGGTCTGGCCAGCCCCGCAAAGATCAGAGAATGGTCCAGAGGCGAGGTCACAAAGCCCGAGACCATCAACTACAGAACCTTAAAGCCCGAAAAAGACGGCTTATACTGCGAAAAGATCTTCGGACCCTCCAAGGACTGGGAATGCCACTGCGGCAAGTATAAGAAGATCCGCTATAAGGGCGTGATCTGCGACCGCTGCGGCGTGGAGGTGACCAAATCCTCCGTCCGCAGGGAGAGAATGGGCCATATCGAACTGGCGGCTCCCGTATCCCATATCTGGTATTTCAAGGGGATCCCCAGCCGCATGGGCCTGATCCTGGATATTTCCCCCAGGATCCTGGAGCGGATCCTGTATTTCGCCTCCTATATCGTACTGGATCCCGGTCCCACGGACCTGGAGTACAAGCAGGTCTTAACGGAGAGAGAGTATCAGGAGGCCTATCAGGAATGGGGTCTGAAGTTCCGTGCCGGCATGGGCGCGGAAGCGGTAAAGGAGCTGCTTGCCAGTATTGATCTGGAGGCGGAGAACAAGGCGCTTCAGGAGGAGCTTCTGGAAGCCACGGGCCAGAAGAGAGCTCGTATCATCAAGCGTCTGGAAGTGGTGCAGGCCTTTTTGGCCTCCGGAAACCGCCCCGAGTGGATGATCCTGGACGTGATCCCCGTGATCCCTCCGGACCTTCGTCCCATGGTCCAGCTGGACGGCGGGCGCTTCGCCACCTCCGATTTAAATGATCTCTACAGAAGGATCATCAACAGAAACAACCGTTTAAAGAGGCTTCTGGAGTTGGGAGCGCCCGATATCATCGTGCGCAATGAAAAGAGGATGCTGCAGGAAGCCGTGGATGCCCTGATCGACAACGGCCGCAGAGGCCGCCCGGTAACTGGTCCCGGAAACCGTGCCTTAAAGTCCCTGTCCGATATGTTAAAGGGAAAATCAGGACGTTTCCGTCAGAACCTGCTGGGAAAGCGTGTGGACTATTCCGGCCGTTCCGTTATCGTGGTGGGCCCGGAATTAAAGATCTATCAGTGCGGTCTGCCCAAGGAAATGGCTATCGAGCTCTTCAAGCCCTTTGTGGAGAAGGAGCTGGTGTGCCGCGGCATGGCCCAGAATATTAAGGCTGCCAAGAAGCTGATCGAGCGTCTGGAGACCCAGGTCTGGGATGTGCTGGAGGAGGTGATCACGGAGCATCCCGTGATGCTGAACCGTGCCCCTACCCTCCACAGACTGGGCATTCAGGCCTTTGAGCCCGTTCTGGTGGAAGGCAAGGCCATCAAGCTGCATCCCCTGGTGTGTACCGCTTTCAACGCGGACTTCGACGGGGACCAGATGGCAGTCCATCTTCCCCTGAGCCAGGAAGCCCAGGCGGAGTGCCGCTTTTTGCTGCTCTCCCCCAACAATCTGTTAAAGCCCTCCGACGGCGGCCCCGTGGCGGTGCCTTCCCAGGATATGGTTCTGGGCATCTACTATCTGACCCAGGAGAAGCCCGGAGAGATCGGCGAGGGCAGCTACTACAAGAATGTGAACGAAGCCATTCTGGCTTATGAGAACGGCTATATC
>CAMNLO010000367.1 GCA_946543095.1 uncultured bacterium | reverse complement strand
GGTTTTTTCTGCCATATCTTCCTCCATAAAAAGCGCTTTGCGCAAAGTTCCAATGCCGCCAGGACCGTGTCCCTGCACCGGCCCGGTCCTGAAAGAACAGCACATCGGCGTTTCTTTCAGACCTGTGCTTCAGCAAATATTATGTCAACCAACAAGGCTGACAAGCTTTTTCGTCTCCGCCGGCTCCTTCAGTTCGTTTAAGATCCCCATGGCCTGCTCAATGCTCTTAAACACATAGGCCCTGATGCCCGCTGCCTTTGCTCCCTCCACATTTCTCTCCATATCGTCAAAGAAAACGCATTCCTCTGCCTCCAGCTCGTACTCCTCCAGCAAAAGCTGATAGAAGGTTTTCTGGGGTTTTAAGAGATGCACTGTATAGGAAAGATATCCTCCGTCGGTGTGGGGGAGAAAATCCAGGGCTTCTTTGGCGTCCCTGACGCCCGGGGCGGAAAAATTGGAAAGATAATAGACCTGATAGCCCAGGGCGTGGAGCAGATCGATCCAGGGAATGGCGCTCTCTCTTCTTACAAGCATTTCCTTCAGACTCTTTCCCACCTGCCTGATGGGTTCGGAAAGTTCCGGGTCCGCATCCACAAAGCTTTGGACCACCTCCTCCTCACTCCAGTTTCCCCTGTCGTATTCCTTCCAGGAGGGATTGTCCACCGTTGCTTTTTTCAGACGTTCGAACAGGACTTCTTTTTCCGCAGGATCTTCTATCCCCTGTGCGGAGGCGTATTCCTCTATGATCCGGCGCTCCGTCTTTTCCCACGCGAAATCGATCAGCACATTGCCGATATCCAGGATCACATTTCTGATCATCTGTAAATAATATCCTCCCTTCCGGGACCGTTGGAGATCATGGTGATGGGAAAGCCCAGATGCTGTTCCACGAATTCCACGTATTTTCTGCAGTTCTCCGGCAGCTTGTCATACTCCCTTATCCCACGGATATCGCATTTCCAGCCCGGCAGTTTTTCCAGTACGGGCTTTGCCTTTTTCAGATCTGCGGTGACAGGGAATTCCACAGTCTTTTCCCCATCGATCTCATAGGCGGTGCACACCGGGATCTCATCCAGATATCCCAAAGCGTCCAGCACCGTGAAGGCCACATCCGTGGCACCCTGGAGGGCACAGCCGTATCTGGAAGCCACACAGTCAAACCAGCCCACTCTTCTGGGGCGGCCCGTAGTGGCGCCGTATTCGCCGCCATCTCCCCCTCTGTCCCTGAGCTCCTTTGCCTCATCCCCGAAGATCTCGGAAACGAATTCACCGGCTCCCACTGCCGAGGAATAGGCCTTGCTCACTGCGATGACCTTCTTTATGGCATAGGGCGGGACCCCAGCGCCGATGGCTCCGAAGCCTGCCAGCGTGGAGGAGGAGGTGACCATGGGATAGATCCCGTGATCAGGATCCTTTAAAGTTCCCAGCTGTCCCTCCAGCAGAATGGACTTTCCTTCCGCCTCTGCCTTTCTTAAATAAGCGGAGGTGTCCGCCAGGAAGGGAACCAGCGTATCCCTGTATTCGTGAAGGGTATTTAAGAGCTCTCCGGGATCCAGAGCAGGCTTTTTGTAGAGATATTCGAAAAGAGGATTCTTCAGGGCGCAGATCCTTTGCACCTTTTCCTTTAAGTCCTCTTCGTCAAACAGCTCGCTGGCCTGAAAACCGATCTTTGCGTATTTGTCTGAGTAGAAAGGGGCGATGCCGGATTTCGTGGAGCCGAAGGCCGCTCCCCCGAGCCGCTCCTCTTCGTACTGATCCAATAAGATATGATAGGGCATTACCAGCTGCACCCGGTCAGAGATCAGAAGCTTCGGAGCGGGGACTCCCCTCTCCTGAAGCGCCTCCAGTTCCTTCATCAGAAAGGGCACGTTTAAGGCCACACCGTTGCCGATGATACAGGTGGTATGGTCGTAAAAGATCCCGGAGGGAAGGGCGTGGAGGGCAAATTTCCCGTAGTTGTTTACGATGGTGTGGCCCGCATTGGCTCCTCCCTGGAACCGGACGATGATGTCCGCGTGCTCCGCCAGCATATCCGTGATCTTGCCCTTGCCTTCATCTCCCCAATTGGCACCTACTACCGCTGTGATCATAATTTTTCACACTATCCTCTCTTATTCATATTTTGAAGATCATCAGGTATGGTATGATGCACGCACCTGAGATCTTTTGACCCCGGCATCATATTACTGCTGCTGGGCCGTTATGGAATCATACTCGATGGAGGCAATGGTGTCTCCCTCCAGTATGAACACCAGCTTCATGTTCCCCTTTGTAAAGGTCACCGTGCCGTCCTCTGCCTTGGCAGAACCATAGGCCGCCTCGATATCGGAAAGGCTCTCCCCGATAGCCACTCCTTCGTCGGTCTCCACCAGATCATCCTTTAAAAGGATGGCGGAGATCAGGTCCTTATCCCCCTGGGGATAGGTGTCAATCTCAAAATCCGCGTAGGTGTACATCTTGTCAAGCCCCTGAAAGGCACAGCTCTCCGCTTCGAAATAGCTTTTTTCCTT
>CAMNLO010000366.1 GCA_946543095.1 uncultured bacterium | reverse complement strand
AGACGGGTTTCGTGGACAGATCAGCGAAGCTTTAGTATAATAACCGACACGGCAGGCGCCGCAGAGAATGAGGAACGGAAGCTTTTGAGAAAATCCGGAGGGATGACGCATGAAACCCGTTATTGGGATCGTACCCCTTATTGACGAAACAAAAGACAGCTACTGGATGCTTCCCGGATACATGCAGGGGATCACAGAGGCAGGAGGCATACCCGTTATGCTGCCCTTGACAGATGATGCAGAAAAGATCGGGCGGCTATTGGAGCTCCTGCAGGGGATCCTGCTGACGGGAGGCCACGACGTGGACCCCCTGCTCTATGGGGAAGAGCCCATCCCTCAGTGCGGGAAGCCCTGCAGGGAACGGGATGCCATGGAGGCAGAGCTGCTGCGCCAGGCCCTTGAGAGGGATATGCCGGTGCTTGGCATATGCAGGGGCATCCAGTTTCTGAACGTCCATCTGAAGGGCACGCTGTATCAGGACCTGCCTGCGCAGCATCCTTCGGACACGGAGCACCACCAGAAGCCTCCCTATGATGTGCCGGTGCACAGTGTCAGCATCCTGAAGGACAGCCCGCTGTTTGCGCTTTTGAACAGGGACACCCTTTCCGTAAACAGCTATCATCATCAGGCCATCCGGCAAAAATCCGAAGGGCTTAAGACCATGGCGGTTTCGGAGGACGGGCTTGTGGAAGCGGTGGAAATGCCGGACAGACGGTTTGTGTGGGCGGTGCAATGGCATCCGGAATTCTCATTCCGTAAGGATGAGAGCAGCAGGAGGATCTTCCGGGAGTTTGTGAAGCACTGCGCATTTTATGCTGCAGCACAGGGGGTTTGATGTCGGATCAGTTTTCAAGGACAAGACTAATCTATGGCGATGCGGCGCTTGCACATCTGGCTTCCTGCCGCGTGGCCGTTTTCGGCGTGGGCGGCGTGGGGGGATATGTGGTGGAGGCCCTCTCCCGCAGCGGCATCGGGGCGCTGGATCTCATCGATGACGACAGGGTCTGTCTTTCCAACATCAACAGGCAGATCCTGGCCACCATGAAGACCCTGGGAAGGTACAAGGTGGATGTGGCGGAGGAAAGAGTGAAGGATATCAATCCCGGATGCCGGGTCAGGACTTATAAAACCTTCTATCTGCCGGACACTCAGGATCAGTTTGATTTTCACGATTACGATTACGTGGCAGATGCCATCGACACTGTTACCGGGAAGCTCACCATCATCGAGAACGCCAAAGGGGCGGGAGTCCCGGTGATCTCCTCCATGGGGGCCGGAAACAAGACGGATCCCGCAGCCTTTGAAGTGGCGGATCTCTACGAGACCTCCATCTGCCCCCTGGCAAAGATCATGCGAAAGGAATGCAGAAAGCGGGGGATCGATTCCCTGAAGGTGGTGTATTCGAAGGAAACGCCCATCCGCCCCATTGCGGAAAAGCAGGAAGACTGCGGGGAGCGCCCGGGATATCGGGAGGAGTCGGAAGGAGCCCATCCGAAACGAAGAGCCACCCCCGGGTCCGCTGCCTTTGTGCCTTCGGTGGCGGGACTGATCATGGCGGGGGAGATCGTCAATGACCTGTGCAGGGGGTATTGAGATTCTCCCGTAAAGCGTATACACTGAGGATGCCGCGGCAGGCGGCATTTTTCAGAGTGGATGGTTAGCATATGCTAACTGAAGATTGCTCGGACATGGACCGCATTCAAGTATTCCTGTCAGGCTGCAGCGGATGAGGCATTGGAGGCAGTGACAATATGCTCGACGGCGTGTATTCGCAAGGTTGTATTGTGCGGGCCGATGTTGGCGGGCGTATCGGCTATACTAATTGAAAACGAAAGCAATCATTTCGTTTCAGTGATCGCCGATCGGAGAATATCTGCGGATTGGAGCATGCGTAATCCCCAAATGCTCCTCGCTTACTCAAATTGTCCGGCTAGCAGACGGGAAGATGACTTTCCGCGACGCCTTGAAAAAAGCCCGGCATGAGAGATCAGAATAACAAAATGGGAGGAAATTCCATGAATACGGATATCGTTACGGGGGTCATGATCCCCTTCGCAGGAACGGCCCTGGGCTCGGCCTGCGTGTTTTTTATGAAGAGAGGATTGGGAGAAAGGCTTCAGAGGGCCCTCACAGGCTTTGCCAGCGGGGTCATGGTGGCGGCCTGTATCTGGAGTCTGATCATTCCCGCCATGCCCTATCTCTTAAGCTTTGCCGCAGGAGCCATGATGTATGTGGTGGTGGAGGAGCTGATCCCGGAAATGTCCCAGGGGGAGCATTCCAACACAGGGGTGCTCATGTTCGCTTTGGGCTTTACCCTGATGATGGCACTGGATGTGGCGTTGGGGTAGGGGGAGAGCTTCAGGCTGCTGCGCGTCCGGTCCGCAGCAGGACAACGGGCATTGGGATCTGTTCATGAGGCTGTCCGGGTCTGCCTCCGGCCTGCTGAACACCTGATCCGCATTGGCACAGGGGTGCGGCGCACCGGGATCCGAAGCGCCGGATACAGCGGGATCAGGCG
>CAMNLO010000365.1 GCA_946543095.1 uncultured bacterium | reverse complement strand
AGACCCCGGAGCAGTTAAAGGAGCTTATCAAGCCGGAAGGGGCCATGGGAGCCTTAAAAAAGGAAAACGCCCGGATGATGAAGAAGCCTGAGCTAAAAAAGCCTGAGCAGACGAAGGCTGCGGAAAAAACCGCCGGGAAGAAACCGGTAAACGATAAGAAACCAAAGGCCATGAACAAGTAAAGAAACGAAAAGCAGCAGAGGCAAGGTCTGATGTTCGATACCATACAAAACCTGTTTGAAGATTTTCTGGAGTTTATGGCGCCCAATAAAAAGGCGGTGCTGACGGGGCTGGGGATCCTGGCCGCGGTGGCGGTGATATCCGTCACGGCAGTAATCCTGGTGCGGGGCAGCATGCCCATCGCCTCCGGAGGGGATCCGGAGGCGGCCTTCCCCTATTCCTGGGAAGCAAAGCGAAACGGCGAGCTTTCCTTTGAGCTGGACGGCTCCGCTTATCCCGGCTATGAATGGAGCCTGGAGGCGGACAGGGAGGATGCTTTGAGTGTGAGCCCCGGTTCTTTGAAAAGCGGGAAGCTGAAGCTGAAGCTGATCCCCAGAGCCCAGGGAGTCTCCATCATCACCATTGAAAGAGCCCGTGAGCTGAAAGGCTGGGGAGAGGAAAGCCCTCAGACGGAGGGGGAAGCCCCGGAGGATGCCTTCGCCGATGTGCCGGAAAACTCTGAGAAGCTCTCGGAAAGCTCCTGGTCCGAAAATCCCCTTCCGGAGGATATGGTGCTCAGGCTGAGCCTCCGGGTCGCTACAGAGCTGAGGGAGGACGGCAAGCTCTATGCCTCCTTTGTGGATGCCACCGAAGAGCCCCTTACGGGCCTTCACTCCGGCAGCTTCGGAGACGGCTATGATTATCTCTGGTGGATCAATGATGAGACGGGGGAGCTTTCCCTCAGGGTGAAGGGCTATAGCGAGGAATGGTATCTCTTCGGGGACAATGAGCAAAGGGCAGACGGCGGGGAATCCATGGCGGGAAACACCGTGGCAGGCAGAGTGGGCCCCCTGCAGACCGGGAAGCGGGAGCTGACCTTCTATATCAGAGGGCGTTCCGCAGGCACCATGGATTTCCATCTGATCAATCTGGTGAAGGAAAAGGAGCTCATCCTCTCCTGCATCTCGGATGAAAACGGACAGCTGGGAGCCGCGGAGCAGGAGATCACGGAATCCGGGATCCTGATGGAGGCAAAGGTCCTTTCGGCAAAGCAAAGGCCGGATCAGAAACGGGAGACCACCCATCCCTATGAGGATCCCAAAGAGCTCTCCGAGGCGGAGGAAGAGGCTCTGGAGAAGGAGCTGTCAGCCAATGCACAAAAGGAAAAGGAAGAGATCGAGAAGCTGGTGAAGTCCGGGCTTTCCGAAGCGGAGGCCTGGGAAGCCTACACAAGGGCAGAGGCGGAAAGCATAATCGCGGATGAGATCCTTTCCCTTACGGAGAGTGGACTGACCTTGAAAGCAGCCATGTTCAAATACTACCGGGAGAATCCGGAGCGCTTCGAGGACAGGCTTCAGGAGCTGGAGGAGTCCGGCATGGACAGGGCCGAGGCCTTAAAGCAGCTCTATCAGGAGCTGGAGGAGACCATCGGGAAGTACCGGCCGGCTAAGGAGCCGGAAGAGACCGAAGCGGAAGGAGAAGCCGCGGGGGAAGCGGCGGGAGAAGCCGCAGGAGAATAATACAGACAGAACGCGGGTAAAAGCCTGCAGAACGCGGCGCACCGCCGCGGCACAGCACAGGGGGAAAATCAAATGGGACGATTCTGGAATGAATACAATGAGGCACTGCAGAAGATCCAGGAGATCAAAGAGCATCCGTTGGATCCCGTACAGGATCCGGAGGGCTATGCTGCCCAGATGAAAGAGGAAAGAAAAGCGGAGTACAGGCGGACAAAGCTGAACAAGCTTCTGCTGCAGACCCCGATCCCCAACCAGCTGTTCCGGGAGGTGTGGGAAAAGTATTATCCTAAGGAAAGGAGAGAGGCGCTTGATCTTGAAAAAGCGATAGAAAACGCACAGTTTAAAAGGCTGAGGAATTATTTCCGGAAAAACAAGCTCACGCTCCCCCCAAGGAGGGAGGGAGAATCCCAGGAGCAGCACTTTGTCAGAGCCGGAAAGGAATTGGGACTGAACGACGAGCTGACCATAGGCGCCAATCTCTGCATCCTGGATTATGTTCCCCAGGAAGCCAGAAATCAGTTTTATGAGGAGCTGGATTCCAGACTGGAAAAGGAGCAGCCTGAGATCTATAACAGTATGCTGAGCCAGATGGACGCCTTTGTGGATATATACAATCTGCCCCCGGAAAAGCAGGTGACCCATCCCCATGAGAAGGAAGTACAGGATCTGAAGGAGAAATTCGAGGCAGAGCTTTCCGGGGATCCGGAGAAGCTTTCCAAAGTGAAGGAAGCCCTGGATTATTCCAATGAATATCTGACTCTGGTGTATCCTGAAGCGGCGGAAGAAATGGACGGTCAGGAAATGACCAATGAGAGGATCCGGTTACAAACTCTGAACCATG
>CAMNLO010000364.1 GCA_946543095.1 uncultured bacterium | reverse complement strand
ACAGGAGATAACAGTCCTTCCGGAAGCTGATATTCTGATCCGTCAGGTTTTTACAATGCAGCAGCATAATCCCGTCCCTCGTCTCCTCAAAGGAATAGCTGACCATTCCGTCCAGATTTTCATAGGGCTTTCCCTCCCCGGTCAGATAGCCGCCTTTCCGGTATTCCTCATACACCTCCCGGGGGAGGGACATCGCAGTGCCGCTTTTATTCCAGGCAATGATCTCATAGTCTGCGTACTCAAATTCCGTATAGATACAGGCGGTCTCCTCAGAGGATACAAAGCCCTGGACACGGTACACATTGCCATCGGAGTCATAAAACACTGCCTGGTCATATACGATCTGTCCGTGTGGTTCATCATAGAGAATATCGATCCTGCGTCCTTTCCCCGTCCTGGCATTTCCCACTTCTTTGTAAGCGTCGGAGGGAACATTCTCATAGATCCCCTCTCCCATGCCTTCCCTCACAAAAGCCGTGATCTCAAGAGAGTCAAACCCTTCAGGGCTTCCTTCCCCAAAAACGGAATCCAGGACATCCCGTGCTCCCGGCGCCAGCACCCGGCTTTTTTTCTCTCCGGCTGACAGGACTTTTCCCATATCATCCCGGAACACAAAGGTCACATAAGCACCTGCAGCATAGGAATTGTTGTTCTCCAGAATCAAGGAGAAATCCTGAAGGCTTTCACCGTACTTCAAAGGAGTCAGACCGAAATCACCGACCCCTGAGCCATAAGTGATCCTGTCCAGAAAATCCCGGTTCGCCTGGAGAAGCTTTTCCGGGGTGTGGATCTCTCCCTCATAGAACTCCCGGTTGCCGAAATCCGCAAAGGGCTTTTCAAAGCCTCCGGCGAAGCTGTCCGCAACACCCTCCAAAGCCTTTTTCCCAAGATCCGCAGCATCATCTGCGGTGATATCAAAACCACAGCCGCCTGAAACAGACAAGGCAAGCACAGAGCAAAGGAGAAGTATTATCCTGTATGATTTCCGTTTCCGAAGCATATACATACCTCCCGGCAAAATCCATGATCAAACCGTGATCAGGCAGAAATACAACTCCAGTATAGCAGTTTCAGCCCTTTTTTCCAATTCGCGAATCCCTGTCCCATTCCCTTTTTCACCGCTCACTGAACAGATCAGCCGGTGGAAAACCCTGCATGATTCTCCAGCGCTTTCTTATTGGTCCGGGCTTCATGGAAAAAGCCTGACGCTTATGCGTCAGGCTTTTTCGTTCTCAGGCAGTGTTTGGAAACAGCTTTGTATTCTTTGCCGCAAAACCGCGTTATATAGTTCCTGAGACCAGGAAACAGATACGCTGTTCGCTGCAGTTCTTTAGGAGGTTTTGTGATATGGCATGAAAAAGTCCCTTACACTGCCGCGAATCCCTTTTCCAGATCCGCGATGATATCATCGATATGCTCCGTCCCGATGGAGAGACGGATGGTGTTCTTTCCGATCCCCTGGTCCTGCAGCTCCTCATCGGAAAGCTGGGAATGGGTGGTGGAAGCAGGATGGATCACCAGGCTCTTGACATCCGCCACATTGGCAAGGAGGGAGAAGATCTCCAGGGCGTCGATAAATTTCCAGGCCTCCTCCTGGCCGCCTTTGATGTTAAAGGTAAAGATAGAGCCGCCTCCATTGGGGAAGTATCTCTCATAGAGGGCATGGTCCGGATGCTCCTGAAGAGAGGGATGGTTCACCTTCTCCACCTTGGGATGCTTGCTTAAGAATTCCACCACCTTCTTTGTATTCTCGGCATGGCGCTCCAGCCTGAGAGACAGGGTCTCCACTCCCTGCAGCAAAAGGAATGCGTTGAAGGGGGAAATGGTGGCACCGGTGTCTCTTAAAAGGATCGCCCGGATATAGGTCACAAAGGCTGCGGGGCCCACTGCGTCATAGAAGGAAACGCCGTGATAGCTGGGATTGGGAGCAGCGATATTCGGATACTTGCCGCTCTTTTTCCAGTCGAATTTTCCGGATTCCACAATGATTCCGCCAAGAGTCGTGCCATGTCCGCCGATAAACTTGGTGGCGGAATGGACCACGATATCAGCCCCGTGTTCGATGGGACGGATCAGATAGGGAGTGCCGAAGGTGTTGTCAATGACCACAGGAAGACCATGCTGATGCGCGATCTCAGAGACTGCGTCGATATCGGGAATATCGCTGTTGGGATTGCCAAGGGTCTCTAAGAATATCGCTCTGGTGTCCTCCTGGATAGCTGCCTCCACCTCCTTCAGATCATGAACGTTCACGAAGGTGGTATGAATGCCGTACTGGGGAAGTGTATGGGCCAGAAGATTGTAGGTACCGCCGTAGATCGTCTTCTGGGCTACGATATGGCCGCCACCTGCGGCAAGAGCTTCGATTGTGTAGGAAATGGCCGCCGCGCCGGAAGCCACCGCCAAGGCCGCGCTGCCGCCCTCCAGGGCTGCCAGCCGCTTTTCAAGTACGTCCTGGGTGGAGTTGGTCAGCCTTCCGTAGATATTTCCGGCATCCGCAAGACCGAAACGATCCGCGGC
>CAMNLO010000363.1 GCA_946543095.1 uncultured bacterium | reverse complement strand
AAAATTCCTCCGGGCGTTCCGAAAGGTTTATGGTGATGCCGGAAAGGCCTTCTTTAGCCAGATGCTTTTTCAAATGCTCCGAAAGCTCTTTTCCCCCTGAGGAGAACAGATAAAGGGTGCCGTTTTGATAAAGGGCTAAGGCAGCCGGATAGTTTTTTTCATAGCTGGTAAAATACAGTTCATACAAACAGGGGACCTCCTGTTTTGCCGCTGCCCCAAGGACTGCCTCCGGGGGGGGGTCCAAGGCAGCCACTGCCCGGAAATACAGGATCACGGACACCGCCCCCTGACAGGCAGGCAGCATTCCCAGAACCGAAACGATGGTCAAAAGGTTCTTTGTGGTCCCGGTGGAATACAGTCCCAGAAAAAAGATCCCGAAGGACAGGGCAAACAAAAGCAGGGTCTTGATCAGCTCCTGTTTCCTGCGATATGCAAGATACCCCTGTTCCCCTTTCTGCTTTTTCAATCCGGATTCTCCAAAAGCTCCTGAAAGCTGTAGATGAACAGGTCGGATAAAGCCTTCTTTCGTTCCTGCTCTGCTTCGTTTTCATTGTCATAGACCGCCACGGTCTTCATTCCCGCATTTCTTCCGGCCATCAGTCCCAGATCAATGTCTTCGAACACGATGCAGGAATCCGGGGAAACCTTCAGGTCCCCTGCCGCCGACAGATACAGATCCGGAGCGGGTTTTCCGGGAAGGTGCATATCCCCGGTCTTTAAGGTGTCAAAGATTTCCAGAACCCCCAGATGCGTAAGGGCTGCCTTCAGCAGGATTGTGGAATTGCTGGTGGCGATCCCCAGCGGGATCCCCATTGCCTTCAGGCTTTGCAAAAGGGCTAAAGCCCCAGGCTTTAACTCGCTTTTGGAGGAATACCATTCAAAGGCCATCCGGTTCCAGGTCTGCATCATCTCCCCGGGAGAATCCGTGACTGCAGGAAAGGTCTCTTTGAAATAATCCGCAGTCTCCCGGATGCTTCTGCCGTTGATCTCCTTCTGAAGTCCCGGGGGAGGGGTGATGCCGAAGCGCCCCAGATAGGCGGTGTCGATCTCAGCCCACATAAACAGGGAATCTATGAGGGTCCCGTCCATATCAAAGAAGACCGCTTTTGCCCTTCCGAAAAAATCCCTGTACCGATCCGCGATATTCACTCAGTATTGCTCCTCACGACGTCTTCTCTTTTTCTTTTTCCCCAGTGTGCCCACAAACAGGGTCACCAGCAGCATGGAAAACAACAAAAGCACCACCACAAGGCTCACCTCCAGAAAATAGAGGAAGCTGTCCTTCTTCCCCTCTTCCTCCTTTTTTGGGGGTGCCCAGCGGGAATAGGCATCGGGATCCGGATGCTCCTCCGTATCAGAGATCTCCTGCCCTTCCTCCGGGACATCCTCCGGGACGGCATCTTTCTGAGCCGAAGCCTCTTTCTCCTCAGCTTCTTCATGGGCCCTTGCCACGGAGATCAGAGGAATGGCTTCGCTTGCGCATTCCAGATCATAGTTATTATAGGCAGTGATGGTAAGGAGCGGCGCGATGCCATCCGGCACATGCAGCTTCACGCGGATGGTGTCCTTTCCCTTTGGCCAGGGGATATAGTCGGATTCCGTTTCCCCGCCGTTAAAGCTCACGGTGTAATAGGTCAGGATCCCGTCGGAATCCTCCGCACTGATCTCCGCCGTCACAGTGGCATTTTCCGGATCCTCCTCCAGAATCTTTACCATGCAGAAATCCGGATCCGTTCTGTCCTGCTCCACAGGCGTGATGGGCTCCGGGATATCGGGCAGCACCCTTCCGGAATGATCTATGCCAAGGGTGCTTGAGGAAAGCCCCAGAAATTCCGCGGCGCAGTCCGCATCCAGCTCTCCGAAGCGGATCAGCTTTTCTTTGGAATCATAAAATTCATAATCCGTGGGCTGGTCCAGGTAACAATGCTCGATGATAACAGCCGGGATATCCGCTTCTCTGGAATGCTTGATGATCCCGTAGTAATCCATGCCGGTCTGGTCAGACAGGCGGGTCTTTACTCCCCTGTCCACTAACCCCAGGCTCTCCAGAGCCTTTGTTTCGATCTGAGCAAACTGGCGTCCCTTCACATATTCCTGTCCGAAGGCGGAGATCCATACTTCAGAGCCGTAAAAACGCATGGAAGCCGAAGCGTTATAATGGATGCTGAAGAGAAATTCCGCTCCGTTTTCCTTTGCGATATTCGCCCGCTCCTCCAGGGAAAGATCCAGATCTTCCGTCCTGGTCATGATGACCTTCACATCATCATACTGCAGCAGCCTGTCCCGCATGGCCAGGGCCGTGATCAGAGTCAGGTTCTTTTCCGTGACCCCGGAAAGCTCCTCAGGAAGCTCTGCCCCCAGATACTCCGCTCCCAGGTTCTCTCCTCCGTGGCCCGGGTCGATGCAGATGATATGCTCTGCCCTTGCCCGGATCGGAACACTGAGAAGGATCAGCAGTGCCAGGAGGATCAAAAAAACCAGGCCGGAACATCTGATGCACCGGCCCGAAAAAGGTTTACATGA
>CAMNLO010000362.1 GCA_946543095.1 uncultured bacterium | reverse complement strand
CTGGCGAACGCCAACCATGGTGCTGCGTGCCGGGGGCACGCGTTTAGCACCGCTGACTTCAGCCAGCGCGGTGGATGAAGTGACGTGAAGCGGCGCGGGAATCCGAATGGTTGGAGCATGGCGGGAGTGAAACGGAGCCATGCGTAGCTTTTTCCATACGTGGTTTGCGACAAGTGTCATGGACGCGAAGTATGATAGATACAGAGAGAGTCAGGATCATGACGCAGCTTGCGTCATATGAGAAACGGGAGGAAAAGCGGGCCCAGAACACCGGGAATTTTTTCCGGGGGGACTATATCGGCTGGGAGCTGTTAAAGAGCTTTATCTGCGGGACCCTGGCATTTATGATCGTTGTGGGGATCCTGCTGTTCTCGGACTTTGAGACCCTTCTTCAGGATATTTATCAGATCGACCTGTTGGAGCACGGGAAACGGGTCCTGAAGATCTATTGTATCTATATGGGTGTGTTTCTGGCGGGGACTTATGTGGCCTCCGCCTATCGATTCAGCAAAGCGAGAAAGAGCCTTCGGACCTATTTTAAGGGACTGAAGAAGCTTGGAAAGATGTATGACGGAAACTGAACGGCTGTATGCACGGCTTCTGGAAATCAAATCCTTTCTGACCGCGGTATTCGGCCGTTATGAGGCCTGGATCCTGCCGCTGTTAAGATTTTTGACCGCTCTGGTCACGATCCTGGTGATCAACCGGACCCTTCCCTATATGGACAGACTCAGCAAGGTCCCGCTGGTACTGCTGGTTTCGCTGGTCTGTTCTCTGCTGCCCATGGCGTTTACGCTGCTGGTGGCAGGGGGATTCATCCTGTTGAATGTCTATGATCTGTCCATGGAAGCGGCGCTGGTGACTTTGGCGCTGTTGATGGTCATGTACCTGCTGTACTTCAGGTTCACGCCCAGGGACGCAGTACTGGTCCTTCTGACACCATTGGCCTTTTTGCTGCATATCCCCTGCGTAATGCCTCTGATCGCCGGCCTTCTGGGCTCTGCCGCCTCCTTTCTGGCGGTGGCCTGCGGTGTGGTGATCTATGTATTTTTAGGCTATATCCGGACCAACGCCGCGTTCCTGGGTTCTTCGGCTTCGGATGATATGCTTGCCAAGGTCAGGTACTGTCTGGACGGCCTTCTGAACAACAAGGAGATGCTGGTCTACATCGCGGCATTCACGCTGACCATGCTTCTGGTGTTTTTCTTAAGGCATCTTCCTCTGGATTACTCCTGGACCATTGCCATCATTGCGGGAGCCATCGCGGATGTGGTGGTGCTTCTGATCGGGGATCTGTTCTATGAGACCCAGATGAACATCCCGGGGACTCTTTTTTCCTCCGTATTCTGTGTCCTCATTGCCTTTATCATACAGTTCTTCGCCTTCCATCTGGACTACCGGCGGGCGGAGAATGTGCAGTTTGAGGATGACGAGTACTACTATTATGTGAGGGCGCTGCCGAAGGTGAATGTGCCCCTCAGGAATATTCAGGTCAAGAAAATACACACTCCCATGAAGCGGGAGATCGAGGAAGAAGAAATGCTTCCGGCCTACAAGAGGCCCCATAAGAGCCCTTCACCCGGGATATTGAGACGGGGAGGCAGCCAGAGCATCCCTCAGGGCGCTGCAGAGGTCAGAGGTACCTCAGCCGCAAAGGAGGCCCGATCCGCTTTAAACGAACTGCGGGGAATGAATGATCGGAGAGAGAGATAGCGCTGATGCCGTTTAGCCAATTTTCCGGGACACTGGAATTTTATCTGTCTAATCTGCATATCCCCACGCTGATCCGCTGGACGGACATCGTGGAGGTTATCATCATTGCCATTCTGGCCTATCATCTGCTGTTATGGGTCAGGGACACCAGAGCCTGGAATCTGTTAAAGGGTCTGGTGGTGATCCTGGGCTTCTTTGCCATAGCCACCATTTTAAACATGACCACCATCCTTTGGCTGGGGCAGCGGATCTTTTCCGTGGCGGCCATAGCCATTGTGGTGGTGCTGCAGCCGGAGCTCAGGCGGGCCCTGGACTCTCTGGGCCGGAGCTCCGCCATCACCTCCTATCTTTTTGGGGATCTGCGAAAGGGAGAAGCCGGACGGTTCTCCGACAAAACGATCTTTGAGATTGTAAGGGCCTGCCAGGAAATGGCCAGGGTCCGTACCGGGGCTTTGATCGTCATGGCCAGGGACCAGAATCTCCAGGCCTATGAGATGACGGGCATTGCCGTGGACGCCGTGGTGACCTCCCAGCTCCTTCTGAACATATTCGAAAAGAACACCCCTCTTCACGACGGGGCGGTCATTATAGACGGCGACAGGATCACTGCCGCCACCTGCTATCTTCCCATTTCCGACAGCCTGGATATTTCCAAGGACCTGGGCACCCGCCACAGAGCGGCCCTGGGGCTCTCCGAGGTTTCCGACACACTGACCATTATCGTATCCGAGGAAACGGGCCAGATCTCTGTGGCATATCTGGGCAAGATCCACCGGAATCTGGATTCGGAGGAGCTGCACAACGAGCTGG
>CAMNLO010000361.1 GCA_946543095.1 uncultured bacterium | reverse complement strand
GATTTTCTCCGAATAAAAAGGAGCTGCCGCAGTATTTAATGCGACAGCTCCTTTTATTATCCATACCGCCTTCAGAACCGGTCCGCCGCCTCCAGGGTCTTCTCCAAATCTTCCTCAGTGTGGGCGGAGGAAATAAACATGTCTTCAAACTGGGAGGGTGCAAGATAGATCCCTGCGGAAAGCATATGGGCGAAGTATTTCGCAAACTGCTCCGTGTCCGAGGTTTTGGCGGAGGCGTAGTCCGTCACCGGCTGATCCGTAAAGAACACGCAGCCCAGGGAGCCGATGTGGTTTAACTGCACCGGGATACCCTTCTTCTCAAAGATCTCTCCCAGTTCCCCAAAGAAATGGTCGGAGGTTTCGTTTAACTTCTGATAAAAATCCGGCGTTTCCTTTAACAGCTTTAACTGGGCAAGGCCCGCTGCCATGGCGATGGGATTGCCGGACAGGGTCCCTGCCTGGTACACCGGCCCCAGAGGCGCCACCATCTCCATAATATCCCTTCTGCCGCCGTATGCGCCTACGGGCATGCCGCCGCCGATGATCTTGCCGTAGGTGGTCAGATCCGGTTGGATATTGAAATAACCCTGAGCACCTGTGAAGCCCAGACGGAAGCCTGTGATCACCTCATCAAAGATCAGCAGGGCCTGATGCCTGTCACAAAGCTCACGCAGTCCCTTCAGGAAGCCTTCCTTCGGCAGCACCACTCCCATATTGGCCCCCACCGGCTCGATAATCACAGCTGCGATCTCCTTTGGATTCGCCTCAAACAGCGCTTCCACGCCGGAAAGGTCGTTATAGGCCGCTGTCAGAGTGTCCTGAGTGCAGCCTGCCGGGACACCCGCGCTGTCAGAGATTCCCTGGGTCATGACGCCGCTTCCCGCTTTGGAAAGCATGGCATCCGTGTGGCCATGATAACAGCCCTCGAATTTGACGATCTTGTTTCTGCCGGTGAAGCCTCTGGCGGCTCTGATGGCGCTCATCACCGCCTCAGTGCCGGAATTCACCATACGGACCATATCGATACCGGGAATGCTCTCGCAGATCAGCTCTGCCATCTCCACCTCTCTTTTGGTGGCGGCGCCGAAGCTTAAGCCCTGCTCCATGGCTTCCTTCACCGCATCCAGTACATGGGGCTCGGCGTGCCCCAGGATCATGGGTCCCCAGGAGCCGATGAAATCGATATACTCTGCGCCGTCTTCATCCACCAGATGTGCACCCCTGCCGCCGGCGATGAACCGGGGGCTCATGCCTACGGAGCGAAAGGCTCTCACCGGGGAATTGACGCCTCCGGGAATATACTGCTTTGCGCGTTCGAATAAAGCTTCGGAATTGCTCATGATCCTCTCCTTCCCTGCCTCTATCCCGCATTGTCAACCGGATGAGAGAGGCAGCCTGAGTGCCCTCCTGCATGCAGGCATCCGGTGGACACGTTTCTCTTTGCCCTGAAAAAAACCCGGCCGGCTTTCTCTTCCAACCGGCCGGGCCCACTGTGATCATTTTGAGTTATGTAAACTGTTTAACCGATGACCCCGCGCTTCATGCAGTCCGCGATCTCTTTTGCGTAATAAGTCAGGTAGATATCCGCGCCGGCACGGAAGGCGCCCACCGCCATCTCGCACATGATGCGCTCTTCATCCACCCAGCCGTTGGCAGCGGCTGCCTTCACCATGGCATACTCCCCGGAAACGCTGTAGGCCGCCACCGGCAGATCCACCACATCCCTTACTTCCCTGACAATGTCTAAGAAGCTCATGGCAGGCTTCACCATAATGATATCCGCACCTTCCTCCACATCCAGCAGAGCTTCCTTGATGCCTTCTCTTCTATTGTGGAAATCCATCTGATAGCTCTTTCTGTCTCCGAACTGGGGAGCGGATCCCGCGGCCTCCCGGAAGGGGCCGTAGAAGGAGGAGGCATATTTCACCGCATAGGACATGATGGGGGTGCCGGTATGGCCCTTCTCATCCAGAAGCTCACGGATGGCCCGGATCCTGCCGTCCATCATATCCGAAGGGGCTACCATATCCGCACCTGCCTCCACATGGGACAGGGCGGTTTTCGCCAGAAGCTTTAAGGTCTCGTCATTGTTTACGTCATGGCCTGTGAGGACGCCGCAATGTCCGTGGGAGGTATATTCACACATGCACACGTCGGTGATGAGATACAGCTCCGGATACTTCTCCTTTGCCAGCCGCACAGCCTTCTGGACGATGCCGTCCGGAGCATAGGCACCGCTTCCCACCTCGTCCTTGTGATCCGGGATGCCGAAGAACATGACGCTCTTTACTCCGGAAGCCAGCATATCCTCCAGGATCTCACCCATGCGGTCCAGGCTGTAGCGGTACTGGCCGGGCAGAGAGGTGATCTCCTCTTTCTTATTTTCCCCTTCCATCACGAACATGGGATAGATTAAAGATGCGGGATCCATGCGGGTCTCCCGCACCATGCGCCTTAAGGTGTCGCTGCCTCTGAGTCTCCGGGGTCTTACTGTTAAGTCCATATCGCACTTCCTTTCTTTCTGCTTCGGA
>CAMNLO010000360.1 GCA_946543095.1 uncultured bacterium | reverse complement strand
TCAGGTGGTCATCGGCTCCTGCACCAACGGCAGGATCTCGGACCTTCGGGCAGAGGCGAAGCTTCACAAGGGAAAGCATATTGCAAAGGGGATCCGGCTCATCGTGATCCCTGCCACCCAGAAGGTCTATCTTCAGGCCCTGAAGGAAGGGCTTCTGGAGACCTTTATCGAGGCAGGGGGCATTGTTTCCACCCCCACCTGCGGTCCCTGCCTGGGAGGCTATATGGGCATACTGGCAGCGGGAGAGCGCTGCGTTTCCACCACCAACAGGAATTTCGTAGGCCGCATGGGCCATACGGAGTCCGAGATCTATCTGGCAAGCCCCGCCGTGGCGGCGGCCAGCGCCATTGCGGGAAAGATCGCGGATCCGGCGAAGGTGTAAGGCGAAGACAGAGGCCCGGAAGGCTTTTGCCCTGAACACAATACAGCTGAATGTGAAAGGAAATTTATGAAAGCAGCACATGGTACCGTATTTCGTTACGGTGATAATATCGACACAGACGTGATCATCCCCGCCAGATATCTGGTGACCTCGGATCCGAAGGAGCTTGCGGTGCACTGCATGGAGGACATCGACAAAAGCTTTCCGGAAAGAGTCCATGAAGGGGATCTGATGGTGGCCGGAAAAAATTTCGGCTGCGGCTCCTCCAGGGAGCATGCCCCCATTGCCATTAAAGGCAGCGGCATCTCCTGCGTCATTGCGGAGACCTTTGCCCGGATCTTTTACCGCAACGCCATCAACATCGGTCTTCCAATCATCGAATGCGCCGAGGCTTCCAGAGAGATCAAAGAGGGAGATGAGGTCAGAGTTGATTTCGACTCCGGCATCATTACGGATGTAACCACGAACAAGACCTATAAGGGACAGGCTTTCCCCGCGTTTATGCAGGGGATCATCGATGCGGGAGGACTTCTTTCCTACATCAATCAGGGAAAATGAACAGCAGAAAGACCGCGTTTATGGGGCTCCTGCTGTCCTTTGCGCTGATCCTTTCCTATGTGGAAAGCCTGATCCCCTTCGCCTTCGGCATTCCCGGCATGAAGCTGGGGCTGCCGAATCTGGCGGTGGTCATGGCTTTGTATCTGTTTTCTCCCATAGCCGCATTATTGTTAAACTGCCTGCGGATCCTGCTCGCAGGCTTTTTATTCGGGAATCTGTTTTCCATTCTGTATGCCCTGGCAGGAGGCCTGGTAAGCTTCTTTGCCATGTGCTGCGTTAAGGCCCTGAAGGTAAGACCCCTTATCACCTCCATTGTGGGAGGGATCTGCCATAATCTGGGGCAGATCCTGGCAGCCATATTCATTGTGAAGACCATACAGATCGCCTGGTATTTCCCGCCGCTGGCCATATCCGGTGCCGTTACCGGAGCCCTCATCGGGATCCTGACGGAGCGGGTGATGCCTTATTTCAAGCGGGTCCTTGTGGAGACGCAAACATGATCTCATTTTTAGATGGAATATTAGAGGACGTGGATCCGGAATCCGCCGTTGTGAATGTGGGGGGCATCGGGTTTACGGTGTTTATGGGGGGAAGCGCTTTGGACGCCCTTCCCCAGATCGGTCAGAGAGTCCGGATCTACACCTTTTTTCAGGTCCGGGAGGACGGCATGGCCCTTTACGGCTTTATGAGCAGGGAAGCCCTGAAGCTGTTCAAAAAGGTGATCTCCGTCTCCGGCATCGGCCCCAGGGGCGGGCTTTCCCTGTTGTCAGCGCTTTCTCCGGAGGATCTGATGTTCTCCATTGCATCAGGAGACGCAAAGACCATCGCAAAGGCCCCGGGCATCGGCAAAAGGACGGCGGAGCGGCTGATCCTGGAATTAAAGGACAAGGTGGATCCCAAAGAAGCCCTTGCGGACTATCAGGCCGCTGCCGGCATGCCTGCCATGAAGGAAACCGGCCCCCTGCCGGAAGCCCTGCAGGCCCTCATCAGTCTGGGATACTCCCAGTCGGAAGCCAGAAATGCCTTAAAGGATATTCCGGCAGACGATTCCTCGGATGTCCAGGACATTCTGCAGCAGGCCTTCAAACGACTCTTATAAACCGGGTTTTCACCACAGGAGCGTATCTTGAGACGTACCATCGAAACGGAATTACAGGAAGAGGATAAGAAGATCGAAGGGTCTCTTCGGCCTTTAAGCTTTGACAGCTACATCGGACAGGATAAGGTGAAGAAGAACCTGGAGGTGTTTATCGAAGCGGCAAAGCAGAGGGGAGATGCCCTGGACCATGTGCTGCTGTACGGCCCTCCGGGACTGGGAAAGACCACTCTGGCCGGCATCATCGCGGAGGAGATGGGCGTGAAGCTTCGGATCACCTCCGGCCCTGCCATCGAACGTCCCGGGGACATCGCCGCCATCTTGAGCTCCCTGGGGAACCAGGATCTTCTGTTCATCGACGAGATCCACAGGCTGAACAAGGCAGTGGAAGAGGTCCTGTACTCCGCCATGGAGGATTATGCCATCGATATTCTCATGGGCAAAGGGGAGAATGCCAGAAGCTTCCGCTATCAGCTTCCCAGGTTCACTCTGGTAGGCGCCACCACA
>CAMNLO010000359.1 GCA_946543095.1 uncultured bacterium | reverse complement strand
CGCCCTGCCGTCCTTTTTCAGAAGCTCATACGTACAATTCTTCATAACTTATGTAAACCTCACCCCCCCGCAACCAGATCAAAGAGGCTGATCTGATTGGTCATGGAAAGCCCGTTTAAAAGCCCCAGCTCCCTGAGCTGCTCCACGGTCTTCTCTCCGGCCTTGCAGCGGTTCTTGAAATCCTCGCAGGAAAGGAAGGGCCCCTGGGACGCGGCCTCCATGATCTGGTCCGCGGCCTTCTCCCCCAGGTTGGAGATGGTGGTCAAAGCCGGCATGATCCTGCCGTCCTCCAGAACGATGAAATCCCTGGAATGAGCCTTGTAGATATCAATAGGGGCAAATTCGATCCCCCGGGCATACATTTCCAGAACGCTCCTCATATCCTTCAGCTCGTCCTGCTCCTTCTTGGAGGGATTCTCCATGGCCTTTAAGCTTTCGTAGATCCTCTGTGCTTCCGCTCTTCCTCCGCACATCCTCTCATAGGAAAAGGCAGAGGCACGGATGCTGAAGTAGGCGGCATAATAGGCCTCGGGATAATAGATCTTATAATAGCCGATCCGCCAGGCCATCATCACATATGCCGCGGCATGGGCCTTGGGGAACATATACTGGATCTTTTCGCAGGAGCCGATATACCAGTCCGGCACCCCGTGTTCCTTCATCTGCTGCTTCCAGTCGGGCCAGTCCGCACATTTCCCCTGGGCCACCTTCCCTTTCCGCACCATTTCCATGATCTTGAAGGAAAGAGCCGGATCCATGCCCTTGTTGATCAGATAGATCATGATATCGTCACGGCAGCAGACGCATTCCGAAATGGTGGCCTGCCCCTCCCGGATTATGGTCTGGGCGTTCCCCAGCCACACATCCGTTCCATGGCCCAGTCCCGCGATCCGGATCAGGTCGGAAATGTATTTGGGCTTGGTGTCCACTAACATCTGCATGACGAATTCCGTACCGAATTCCGGCACTCCCAGAGTCCCAGTGACCCAGCCGTCCAGATCCTCCGGAGTGATCCCCAGGGCCTCCGGGGAATCAAAGAGGCTCATGACCTTTTTGTCGTCAAAGGGAATGGTCATGGGATCCAGACCCGTCAGGTCATAGAGACGTCTGACCATGGTGGGATCATCATGCCCCAGAATATCCAGCTTCAGAAGATTGTGCTCGATCTTATGGTAATCAAAGTGGGTGGTGATGGTCTCCCCTCCTTCATCCTTGGGAGGATGCTGGATGGGGGTAAAGGAGTAGATATTCTCCCCTCTGGGCAGCACCACTATGCCCCCGGGATGCTGCCCCGTGCTCTTTCTGACCCCGGTGCAGCCCAAAGTCAGCCGGTTAATCTCGCACTCCCGCTTCGGTTCGTTTTTCTGTTCAAAGTATTTCTTCACATAGCCGTAGGCGGTCTTGTCCGCCAGGGTAGTGATGGTCCCGGCCCGGAAGGTCTGCCCCTTCCCGAAGATCACCTCCGTGTATTTATGGGCATTGGACTGATATTCACTGGAGAAGTTTAAGTCGATATCCGGCTCCTTGTCGCCCTTGAAGCCTAAGAAGGTCTCAAAGGGAATGTCAAAGCCGTCCTTTTTCAGCAGAGTCCCGCAGACCGGGCATTCCCTGTCCGGCATATCATAGCCCGCCATCCCTGCGTAGGCCTTCACCTCCTCGCTGTCAAAATCGGAATAATGGCAGTGGGGGCAATAGTAATGGGGGGCCAGGGAATTCACCTCCGTGATCCCCGACATAAAGGCCACAAGGGAGCTTCCCACAGAGCCTCTGGAGCCCACCAGATAGCCGTCGTCCATGGATTTTTTCACCAGCTTCTGGGCGATGATATACATGACGGAATAGCCGTTTGAAATAATGGAGGTCAGCTCCTTCTCCATCCGGGTCTTCACCGGCTCCGGTAGCTCCTCCCCGTAAATCCGCTTTGCCTTTTCATAGCACAGCTCCCGCAGGGTCTTATCGGAATCCTCGATCACCGGCGGGCATTTATCGGGACGCACCGGCGAGAGCATCTCGCAGCAGTCCGCGATCTTTCCCGGATTCACAATGACCACCTCCTTCGCCTTCCTGTCTCCCAGATAGGCGAATTCCGCCAGCATCTCCTCCGTGGTATGAAGATACAGAGGCGGCTGGAATTCCGCGTCCTCAAAGCCGTTGCCGGCCATCAGGATCCTTCTGTAGACCTCATCCTCCGGATTCAGGAAATGCACGTCACAGGTGGCGCAGACAGGCTTATGGAGCCGTTCTCCCAGGTCCACGATCTCCTGGTTTAAGGTCCTTAAATCCTCCTCGGAACGGACTCTCGCAAACTCCTCCTTATCGGAACGGATCATGAAGGCATTATTGCCCGTGGGCTGGATCTCCAGATAATCATAAAAGCCTGCGATCCGCTCGATCTCCTCAATGCTCTTTTCTTCCAGGATCGCCCTGTACAGCTCTCCGGCCTCACAGGCGGAGCCCAGGATCAGGCCTTCCCGGTACTGCATTACCAGGCTCTTGGGAAGCTTGGGCTTTCCACGCTCCAGATAATTCAACTGGGACTCGCTAACCAGCCGATAG
>CAMNLO010000358.1 GCA_946543095.1 uncultured bacterium | reverse complement strand
GGGCATCCGCGAACAGGGATAAAATCCCCGTAAGCAGGCAGTCGAAAAGGAGCATGCCCGTAATGCTCGGAACCTCCGCAAAGATCGTGGCCTCCACGCTGAGCCTGCCGCCGATGGGCAATAGTCCCAGGGATTTATAAAAGATCAGCTGTAAAAACAGGGCAACCCAGAAGGTGGGTAAGGAAACAGCACCGATGGAAAAGAACCGGCTGATATGATCCAGCAGCTGATCCTTTTTCTTTGCGGAATAGATCCCCAGGGGGATCCCGATGAGAACAGCCAGAAAAAAAGCGATGAGCACCAGCTCCAGTGTGGCCGGGATATACTTGGCCATCTCCTGGGCCACCGGCTGGTGATTGTTTAAGCTGTAGCCCATGTTGCCATGGAGCAGATCCTTCAGATACATCAGATACTGCACGGGAAGGGGCTGATCCAGCCCAAGCTCGATACGGGCCTGGGCCAGCTGCTCCTTTGTGGCTCTTTGTCCCGCCCATTTCACCTCCGGATTCGAGGGAATGACCCTGGCGATGAAGAACGTGATGGTGATCACGCCGAAGAGCACCAGGATGCTCATGAGCAGTCTTTTCAGAATATACTTAAGCATTATTTGGACCGTACATCATAATACTGAATGGCGTAGGAGTAGGAAGGATTCTCCTTTACGCCGTCGATGGTGTTGCTGACGATATAGGTGTGGACCTGATCGTAAAGGTTCATGAGGTACGCATGATCCGCCACATACTGCTGGGCTTCGATATACTTCTTCTCTGCCGCATCCCTGTCCTTCACCGTCAGCTCGGCAGCCTCCTCGATCATCTGATCCAGAGCCTCATCCCTGATATAGGAGAGATTATAGGTGATGGTGTCTTCGCTGTGGAGCAGGGACTGGAACCAGCTCACCGGATCAGCGTAATCCGGCCACCAGATAAACTCAAACAGATCCTGGCGGTCCCCCGGCTCGGTGTTCTGAGCCTTCGCCCACTGCTGATCCCATTCCATGCCGGAAAGCTCCAGATCGATCCCCAGCTCACGAAGGTTTACCTGATACATCTGCAGGGCGCTGGCATAGGCTTCCACTGCGGAATCATAGGTCACGGTCAGCTTGACGCCATCCGTGTTCACACCGGACTTTTCGAGATATTCCTTTGCCTTGTCCATATCCAGATGATACTGGAACATATTGTCATCATGGCCCCATAGGCCCGAGGGCACAAGGCCCGTGGACTGAGTGGCATTGCCGTTTAAGACGCCGGAAACCGTTTCCTCATAAGGGAAGGCATAGGCAAGAGCCTTGCGGAAGTCCTCGTTGTCGCAGGGGGCCACCTCCGTATTCATGAACATGATCACGTTGTTGAAGGTTTCCGCTTCATAAACATGGAGCTTGTCTGTCTCCTGCTTTAAGGCCTCCAGATCAGTGGAAGTAAAATCCGTGCCGATCTGGCTCTCGCCGGTCTCCAGCATCTGACGCCTGGCGGAGGACTCGCTGACTGTCTTAATCATCACGTTTTTATACTGGTCAGCCTGCCAGCCGCCGCGATAGCCCTCAAAGGCCTTCAGCACAACACTGTCTCCGGTGGCCTGGGCGATGGTATAGGGTCCGGTGCCGCCGTCATGGCCTTCATTGAACCATTCCGTGGTCTGATCCTTCACAGAATCGGACATGATATAGGCTGCGTATGCAGAGGAGGTGATCAGATCCATTGCAGCGGGATAACCGCATTTGATGGTCACCTCATATTCACCGGTAGCTTCAACGGATCCACCGTTTTCCGCAAGAACTGCATCCCAGATGTAGGCGCCTCCCTGTCCCAGATCCATGGAACGTTTGAAGGAATTCACTACCTGTTCGGCCTTCATATCAGTCCCGTCATGGAATTTCACATCCTGGCGAAGGGTGAACTTCCACTCCGTACCGTCTGCATTGCTCTCCCATTTCTCGGCCAGAAGCGGATCCACTTCTCCGGTGTCCGGATTGTAATGGGTCAGAGTCTCATAAACGTTCTGCAGCACCATGATCCCGTTGGAATACTCCGTGCTGGGATCCAGCGTCACATAGGGCAGGGAATTGTGGACATGATAGAGCACCTTGTTGTCACCGGAAGCGTTTTTTGCACCGGTTGCGCCGCAGGCGCAGAGAGATGCGCATAGGATCAGACAAAGCGCAGCGGATAACAGTTTTTTCATGAATCTCCTCCTGATGAACGTGTTGCATTGCACGGATCGCTTCCCTTTTGCAAGGCCTGTGCGATCAAAAAAACTATTGATACATGAAAGGGACTTTAATCCCAAATTATTATTATAGCCTTTTCATGCTTATGAATCAATCCGGGTTTTCTTTTTCAGATCACCTGCCTGCGACCCAAAGGTTTGATCTCACAAGCTTTTTTCGCAGCAGATGACGGTATCTCCCTTTTTCCCGGGAAACAGTCTTGCCGACAGCTTTTTCGTGGCATCATTATGTCTTTTCACAATGACCTTCGCTTCCGCATCTTTATACTCAATGACAGCCTGCACAGAAAAATGCAGCATCTGCAGAAGATGTAGATTCGCATCCGGCTCC
>CAMNLO010000357.1 GCA_946543095.1 uncultured bacterium | reverse complement strand
CCATGGATCTGCCGAACTCGGCGAACTGGGTCCTGAAGGAGCTGTTCATCTGCCGGAGGAACTCATCCAGGATCTGCCGGACCGCGTCCTCCTGGCACTGATTCACGGTGCTCACGAGAGAATCCAGGGACGTGTTCATCTTCTGGAAGGTCGGCGTGATCACCTTTTCAAAGCTGTCCGCCATCTGCTCCGAAAACTGCTCCGCCATCTTGTTCATGGCATCCGTCTGCACCTTCTGGCTGGATACCAGGAGGTTGCGCGAATCGTTCTCGGCATTCGGCATGACGTAGCTGTGGAAACGGTTCAGGAACATCTGCAGTTTTTCCGCCATGGAGGAATATTCGCTCTTGGCCCCGTAGGAATAGACGATCGAGAAGGCAATACCGTAGATGGAGGTCAGGAAAGCCACCTTGATACCGTCCACGAGCGAAGCCACCGAGCTGGTCATCGCCGCGTAATCGTTCGGAGAAAAGTTTTTCAGGCCCCATACGAGGCCTACAAAGGTACCCAGGATGCCGAGGCTGGTAAAAATGTCCGGCACCATCTCCATCAGGCGTTTGTGGACATGGATGTCCAGCTCGTCCTCGTTGATGTAGTCCTCGATATCGCCGATCCCCTCCTGGGTCTTGCTGATATCATCCGTAAAGTCGCGAAGCTTCTTGTCAAGGTAGCGGTTGTCAAAAACGCCGTCCAGCACGTTCAGGTCATCCGCCTTTACCTTGCCGGGGATCTTGAAGATCGAGGTGACCTCCTCCGCCGCTCTCCCCAGCGCGCCGGCAAGATCATCCATTCGGAACATGCCTCCGAACATGCCTGCCAGATACAGGATGACCATGACTCCCATGAAAGAGAAGTTATAGATCATAACATTTGTCTGTCCCCGCCCGATGAACAGCGTCATGCAGACGAGCGCCGCCGTCACCAGCAGGAACAGCAGCAGATTCGTGATTTTTTTCCCCATACTTCGCCTCCCGTACATGTATAGTTACTTTATCTTAGCATAACAAATTCACTGTTCTGTAATATCCGTTCGTTCATGACCGGCCCAAAAACTTTTTATCGTAGGGCTTCAGGAACTCCTTCCTGACGCGTCTCTTCACAATTCCCCAGAGGGAGGCGCCGACCCGCCTGCCGAATGACCGTTTCTTTGCCGGCTTCTCAGACACCTGCGCCGTGATCACCGCTCTTCGGCTCCCCAGACTGAATTCCCAGGGCTTTTGCCCTGGCTTCTTTTTCCGCCCGTTTTTTTGCAATGCGCTCATTCTTTTTCTCCACACGAAGCATCTTCTTCATGGCGACCCTCGCTTTTCGGAGGTCGCTCTCAAAGTAACTGTTGATCTCCGCCCCGAACAGCATGATCATCATGCAGAAATAGACCCAGAGCATGATCAGGATCAGGGCCGTCAGGTTGCCGTACATATTGGAGAACGCCGGGAAGACTTCAAAATACAACGAAAAGAAGTAGGAAAAGATCATCCAGGCGACCGCCGTCAGAAAAGCACCGGGGACCTGGCTTTTGAAGGTCGCCCGCCTGTTCGGAAGATACCGGAACAGGATCAGGAAGATCAGGAACAGGATCCCGAAAACCAGCAGCAGCCGCAGTCCCAGAAGCGTGCTGATCAGATTGCTGAGAAATTCATTGTACTCCATCACCAGGAGCTGGATCTGCCGGCCCAGCACCAGAAGCAGGAGCGTCAGAATGACAGCCACGCTGAACATGAGCGTGTATGCCACGGAATAGATCCGGATGATCAGCCACCCTCTCGTCTCCTTGATATGGTAGATCGTATTCAGCCCGTTGGTGATCGCCTGCAGGCCCTTGCCCGCGGACCACAGCGCTGCCAGGGCAGCGATGGGAAGAATGGCATCACTGCGCCGGTACACATCCACCACGATCTGCAGCACAAAGCTCTGAAAGCTCTGCGGCATGACGCTCACGATCGCCGTGCGCATATCATTGTATGTGAGCGGTGTGTACCTGAGCAGTGTCGTCAGGAACAGGATGAACGGAATGAAGGCCAGGATCAGAAAATAAGCAGCCTGTGCCGCGTAAGCCCCTACATGATCCGAATATGTACGATCTATAAAGCCGAACAGGCGCTTTTTGAATCCCGGTCTTTCCCGCTGTTCTTCCATGCTGCTCCTTTTTGATTACTTCATTACGGAGAAACGATACCCCGTCTGTGTACGATAATGGTCGCCGGCCTTCAGGACCGGAGAGTGGAAGTTCTCCTGGTTGACCGCATCCGGCTCCACCTGCGTCTCCAGGCAGAAGCCATGACGTCTGTCATAGGTGTGGCCGTTCTTGCCGGTCTGCCTGGTGACAAAATTGCCCGCATAGAACTGCACGCAGGGCTGGTCGGAGGATACGGTCATGACGATCCCCGTTTCCTCGCAGCAGGCTTCCGCGATGGTGCGTACATTGCCCGGGGCATAATTGTCAGTCACATAGTTGTGGTCGAAGCCGCCCGTATAGAGCAGCTGGTCGAATTTCTCTTCGATATCACGGCCGATCGCCTTCGGTTCCGTAAAGTCAATGGGCGTTCCCTTGACCGTAACATTCTC
>CAMNLO010000356.1 GCA_946543095.1 uncultured bacterium | reverse complement strand
CAGAACAAGATTCGCTATCTTCTTCTGTCTATGGCGTTTTCCCTGTAGTAGCGCTCCTTTTCCCCGTACATATCGGTGTCCGCCAGATGCTCCAGATCGTCGATGGAGGCGCCGGGATTTGCCCGGTAAGCAGCATAGCCCACGGACACTGTGATCTTATCGGTGTAGATGCCGTGCCATTCGGCAGACCGTTCCGCGATGGTCTTCCGGATCGTTTCCGGATCATCCGTATGCACCACAGCCATGAACTCGTCGCCACCGGTCCTGTAGACCTTGCCCCGGTTCCCCACCGCCAGGGAAAGACAATCTGCGGCCCCCTTGATCAGCTCGTCCCCGGCGGCATGGCCTTTCGTATCGTTTACGGTCTTTAACCCGTTCACATCCACGGAAAACAGCACTATGTCCTCCTCCGGGCCCTTATTCCTGAGCTCCGTTAAATCCTCCTCATAGCATCTGCGGTTATAGAGCCTGGTCATCTCGTCCGTCAGGGAGATCCGGATCAGGTGCTCCTCCCTGCGCTTCTCCTCATCCACATTTCTGGTCACATAGATCACCACATTGGGAATGCCGTCCAGAGTGGAATCCACGGTGATATACTGAGCTCTGAACCAGCCCTCCACCACATCGATGAAATCCGCGCTGATGATCTTCTTATTGGAAAGCCTGCCTCTGACGGTCTTGATGTTCGTAAAGGTCTTGAAGGCTTCCAGCTGGTCCGGCATGACCTGCTTCATCAGCCTCTGGTTCATCAGGGTGTGGGTCTGGGTGGTCATGTCAATGCCGTGTTTCTTCTGCTCCGGGCTCCTTAAGCTCATCTCCGTATTGTCCACAAAGCTGATGAGATTCACATTGTCATAGATCTCCACCATGGAGTCCAGGATATCTATCTTTTCCCCCATCTGGACATCCTTCTCCCGGATGGTATTGCTTTTTATGATCAGCTCCCTGTAGTATTCCACCGTGAGCGTGCCCAGGGCATAGGCGGAGGCGGACATGATCAAAGTCTCGATGGTGAAGCCTCCCATGACATCATAAAAGTAAGCCAGGGCCGAATCGTAGCCCGTGTGGAGGCTCCAGTAATAGGGGGCCGTGGCCCAGGTGGCCCCGAGCATCATCCCGTAATTTAACAGCACCGCATAGAATAGGATCAGCCTGTCACTGAACAAAAGGCTCAGCACGGGCACAAGAAACCAGGTCAGATGGATGCTCACATGGGACACCGCCATATACACCAGAAGGCCGTCCACAGCCGAAAGGGCAAAGATACTGGTGGCCCGGGAGGTGGGATACTGCTTTACCAGGATCAGATGGATCAGGGAAAACAAAACCACCACCACAGAGATGCAAAGGCATGTGACATAGCTGATGTCCCGGAACACACCGGCCCACACTCCTGCCGCGATGGCGGGACCCGCAATGACAAAAAACCAGAGCACCTTGTTCAGATACCGGTTCACCTTGACCCGGTTTTGCATGATAAATTCATCATATTCCCGAACGAACATATCATCGCCCATTTTCCTGATCACAACAAACGCCTCCTTCTGCTTCCTGTTGTTTTCTTTTCAACTCCTCAAATGACGGGGCAAACTAAAGGTTTTCCGACGTCAAATGTGTGATCTGATTCGCCGCTCCGGTCTGAATGCCCCAGAGCCCCGCATACTCGCCTTCCTTTTCCAAAAGCTCCTCATGGGTCCCGTCCTCTGCCACCTTCCCATCCGAGATCACGATGATCCTGTCCAGGGAGGACACTGTGGAAAGCCTGTGGGCCACCACAATGGAGGTCCTGTTCTCCATCAGGTTGATCAGTGCCTCCTGCACCAGCTTTTCCGACTCGGAATCCAATGCGCTTGTGGCCTCATCCAGCACCAGAATGGGCGCATCCGCAAGAATTGCCCTGGCGATGACCACCCGCTGTCTCTGGCCGCCGGAAAGCTTGATCCCCCGCTCTCCCACCATGGTGTCCATCCCCTTCGGGAGCCTGTCGATAAACTCCAGGGCATTCGCCTTTTTTGCGGCGGCCCGGATCTCCTCCTCCGTGGCATCCGGCTTTCCGTAGGCGATGTTTTCCCGGACGGAACGGTGGAACAGCAAAGCCTCCTGGGGCACATAGGCGATGCTCTGACGGAGGGAACGCTGGGTGCAGCGGGCGATATTCTGCCCGTCCACTAAGATCTCTCCCTCCTGGATATCCGACAGCCTCAAAAGAAGCCTGGTTAAGGTGGTCTTCCCGGCACCGCTTTTTCCCACCAGCCCCACCCGCTGCCCCGGCGGGATATGCAGGGAAAAATCCCGGAAGATCTCTCCTGAGCCCTCCGCGTCCTCGTAATGGAAATCCAGATGGGAAAACAGGATCTCACCCTGTTCCACCTTCAGCTCTCCCGCTCCCGGCACATCCTCCACCAGAGTGGGCTCATCCAAAATGGCCGTCATTTCCGAGGCATCCCCGAAGGCCCGGTTTAACCTGGTCATGGTGGAATTGATCATGTTGAAATGCATGGTCAGGGAATAGGTGTAGGAAAACATCATCACAAGTGGGCCGGGGGATAAGTGAAACCAGGCATTTCCGCCGGCGATGAA
>CAMNLO010000355.1 GCA_946543095.1 uncultured bacterium | reverse complement strand
GGGTATGACAATCTGGTCCTCAGCATCAAATCCTCTGATGTGAGGATGTGTATAGAAGCCTACAGGCTGGCTTCGGCCGCTTGTGATTATCCCATGCATATCGGCATTACGGAAGCCGGGACCGTAAAGAGCGGAGAGATCAAGTCCGCTGCCGGCCTCGGAGTGCTGCTTTATCTTGGTATCGGGGATACCATCCGGGTCTCTTTGACGGGAGACCCGGGAGAGGAGATCATTGCGGCGAAAAAGCTGCTTACCTGCATGAGCTTAAGAGCCATGGGTGCAGAGGTGGTGTCCTGCCCTACCTGCGGCAGGACAAAGATCGATCTGATCTCTCTGGCGGATCAGGTGGAGGAGCTGGCGGCAGGGATCAAAGCGCCCATTAAGATCGCCGTCATGGGCTGCGCGGTGAACGGACCGGGAGAGGCCAGAGAGGCGGATTTCGGCATTGCCGGCGGGGATGGAGAGGGTCTTCTTTTTCAAAAAGGGGAGATTTTAAGAAAGGTGCCGGAGGCGGAATTACTGAGTGCTCTGAAGAAAGAGCTGGAGGGCTATCTTTGAGCCGCCCGTTTTTGGAAGTATTTCCGGGGCTTTCCCTGACGGGAGAGGAGACCAGAGCGGCCTCCCTGCTTCAGGTGGACAGGGTCACGATCCCCAGAGGCTCCGACAGCATCCGCATCGACGTGGCATCCGGGGAATTTATCGCTCCCCGGCTCTTCAGACGTCTGGAACGCAGAATGGCGGGAGCCTTCGGTGAGAGACAGCTGCAGATCCGGATCTATGAGCATTTTCATCTGCAGGAGGATGCGGACAGGATCGTGGACCTTTGCTGGGGGGATCTGAAGGAGGAGCTGACGGGGAAGCACCCAATGTTCGGCAGGATCCTGGATGAAGCAAAAAGAGAGCCCCTGAAGGAGGGCATGCTGTCCATAAGGCTTGCGGACAATGTGTTTACCAGGGCTTACGGAGAGGAGCTTGGAAAGACTCTGGAGGAGATCTTTCACGACAGGCTGGGGCTGCCCCTGCAGGTGGCCATACTGTATGAAGAAAGAAAGCAGAAGGAAAGAAAGCCCGGGATTCCCGAGCGGATGGAGGATCGGGAGGCTTCCCTGCCTGCCGAGGAGCCCTGGCCGGAAATGGAGTTTGTATTAAACGGAGCAGAAGAGGAGCCCTTTGCTATTCCGGAGGCTCCGGAGGAAGCTGTGCCCAAAGCCCCCGAGGCTCCCGCAGCTGTCGTAAAGGAAGCTCCGAAGGCAGCGCCCTTTAAGCGCAGGGCGCCTGCGGCAGAGGGGCTTTTGTACGGAAGGGATATCGCGGGAGATGTGATCCCCTTAAAGGAGATCATCGGAGAAATGCCCCCCACCGTGGTCAGGGGGAAGCTTACAAAGCTGGAGACCAGAGAAACGAAATCCGGCAAGCTGATGGCTCTGGCGGAGATGACGGATGGGACGGATTCCATCGGCTTCAAGCTGTTTCTGGATCCGGAAAAGGCAGAGCCTGTGCTGAAGGAGCTGAAGGAGGGGGCCTGCGTTCTGTTAAAGGGGATCCCGGCCGTAGACAGCTATTCCAAAAACAATGAGATCGCTTTTGTCAGCGTGAAGGGCTTAAAGATCATTCCGGATTTCTTTGAGACCCGAATGGATCACTCCGCTGAGAAAAGGGTGGAGCTCCACTGCCATACCAAGATGAGCGATATGGACGGAGTCTCCGAGGTTTCCGATATCATCAGACAGGCGTATCACTGGGGCCACAAGGCCGTGGCCATTACGGATCACGGAGTGGTGCAGTCCTTCCCGGATGCCTACAACACCTGGAACGGGCTGTATAAAGCCGCAAAGGATAAGGCGAAGGCGGATGGGGAAACCCCTCCCTCCAGGGATGATTTCTTCAAGCTGATCTACGGGGTGGAGGCCTATCTTGTGGACGATACACTGCTGCCTGCCTATGGGGATCTTTCCAAAACCTTATCCGATTCCTCTTTTGTGGTCTTCGACCTGGAGACCACGGGCTTTTCGCCCAGAAGGAACCGGATCATCGAGATCGGGGCTGTGAAGGTGGAGCAGGGAAAGATCACGGGACGGTTTTCCGAATTCGTGAATCCCGGTGTGCCCATTCCAGCCAGGATCACAGAGCTCACGGGCATCCGGGAATCCATGGTGGAGAGTGCCGCTCCCATTGAAGAGGTGCTGCCGGCATTTCTGGAGTTTGCCGAGGACTCTGTTCTCGTGGCCCATAACGCCTCCTTTGATACAAGTTTTATAAAAGAAAATTGCGCACGTCTCAATATTGGCTATGGGTTTACCCACCTGGACACCCTGCAGCTGTCCAGGATGCTCTTCCCGGAGCAGGGAAAGCACACTCTGGATGCCATCGCAAAGCATCTGGGCGTCTCCCTGCAGCATCATCACAGAGCGGTGGATGATGCGGAGTGCACGGCGGAGATCTTTGTGAAGCTTTTGCCCATGCTGGAAGAAAAGGGCCTTCACAGCTTCCGGGAGCTGAACGAGGGCTTTTCCCTCTCCCCGCTGCAGATCGCAAGACTCCGGGCGTCCCATGCCATTATCCTGGCGAAAAACGATATCGGCCGGATCAA
>CAMNLO010000354.1 GCA_946543095.1 uncultured bacterium | reverse complement strand
ACGGCAGCGCGGTGCTGGGCCTTGGCAATATCGGTCCCGACGCCGCCATGCCCGTGATGGAGGGAAAGGCTGCTCTCTTCTCGGAATTCGGCGGCATCAACGCCGTTCCCATCTGCCTGGATACCCAGGACACGGACGAGCTGGTGGCGACCATCGCCCGGCTTGCCCCCAGCTTCGGAGGCATCAATCTGGAGGACATTTCCGCTCCCCGCTGCTTTGAGGTGGAGGAACGCTTAAAGAAGCTGTTAGACATCCCCGTGTTCCATGACGATCAGCACGGCACCGCCATTGTGGTGTTAGCCGGGATCACCAACGCCTTAAAGGTGGTGGGGAAGAAAAAGGAGGAGTGCCGGGTGGTCATCAACGGCGCCGGCAGCGCCGGCAGCGCTATCGCAAAGCTTCTGTATCAGAGCGGCCTGCAGAATATGCTGGTGTGCGATAAGGCAGGGATCCTCTCTCCCGGAATGGAAGGGATCACAGGCGCCCAGAATGAGCTTGCGGAAATGACCAACCAGGCAGGCGTTACGGGAACGCTTGCGGATGCCTTAAAGGGTGCGGATATCTTTGTGGGGGTCTCGGCCCCGGGCATCGTTTCCGAGGAAATGGTGGCCTCCATGAATCAGGGGTCTATCCTCTTTGCCATGGCAAATCCCACCCCCGAGATCATGCCTGATCTGGCGAAGAAGGCAGGCGCCGCAGTGGTGGGCACCGGGCGTTCCGATTTTCCCAACCAGGTGAACAATGTGCTGGCCTTCCCCGGAATCTTCAAGGGCGCCCTGGAGGGAAGAGCAAAGCAGATCACAGAGAAAATGAAGCTGGCCGCGGCCTACGCCATTGCGGACCTGGTCCCCGAGGATCAGTTAAACGCCGACTTCATCATGCCCTACGCCTTTGACCCGAGGGTCTCCGACGCAGTGGCCAAAGCCGTGATGGAAAATATCTGAGGGACAGGGGAAAATGCCGGAATCATCGCTGACACAGACGAAGCTCCTGATCTTATATATGCTGGACCGGGTGGACTTTCCCCTGACCCAGGCGCAGATCAGCGATCTTTTGCTCACCAGGGAATATACAAATTATGTGGAGCTGTCCCAGGCCCTCTCCGAGCTGTCGGAGGCGGGCATGGTCCACTCCCAGATCATGCAGCACAACCGCACCCATATCTCTCTGACCGCGGACGGTCTGAACACGCTGCACTATTTTGAAAACCGGATCGCGGAAGATACGAAGTTAGATATCAAGGATTATCTTTCCAAGAACAAATTCGCCTTAAAGGACGCCGTCTCCATCCTCTCCGACTACTTTCAGGATCCCGGGGGCGCCTATCAGGCCAGGCTCCTCGTCAAGGACAGCGGGGCGCCTCTGATCGAGCTGACTTTGTCCGTGCCGGATGAGGAAATGGCGGCCCATGTGTGCAATATGTGGCAGAAGGAGAATCAGGATATCTATCAGTATGTGGTGAATAAGCTGTTTTGAGATAAGCCGGCAGGATGCGTAAAAAAGATCCCGGGGTATGCCCGGGATCTTTTACATTATGTAAACTACTCGGTGTCGGATTTTTCAGACTTATGTAAACCCTTTATCTTCCTGAAATGCTCTTTGATCTTCACCTCATACCCCAGTCCTCCGGGGGTATAGAACTCCCTCCCCGTCAGCTCATAGGGCAGATACTGCTGCTCCACATAGTGGTCCCTGAAATCGTGGGCATACTTGTAGCCCACTCCGATGCCAAGCTT
Source organism: uncultured bacterium (assembly GCA_946543095.1). Taxonomy (GTDB): domain Bacteria; phylum Bacillota; class Clostridia; order Lachnospirales; family Lachnospiraceae; genus CAMNLO01. The sequence goes on along the minus strand of CAMNLO010000354.1, from coordinate 862 downwards.
TCGCTCCCCTTCGTAATTCGCGTTTCTTAAATGGGGGGGCACCGGCAGATTCCCGGAATCCTTCACCTCCTGCAGGGCTTCGTTCACCGCCATATAGCTGGCGTTGGATTTCGGCGCCGTGGCCACATAAACAGCGGCCTCCGACAGCAGGATCCTGGCTTCCGGCATACCAACCCGCTCCACCGCAAGGGCTGCGCTCACTGCCACATTCAGGGCATTGGGATCCGCCATCCCCACATCCTCCGAGGCACAGATCATAATGCGTCTCGCAATGAAATTGATATCCTCTCCCGCGGAGAGCATCCGGGCCAGATAATAGACCGCGGCATCGGGATCGGAGCCCCGCATGCTCTTGATAAAGGCAGAGATCACATTGTAGTGGTTCTCTCCGTTCTTATCAAATAAAAGCACCCGTTTCTGAATACATTCCGAGGCCACCTCCAGGGTGATGCGGATCTTCCCGTCCTCCCCCTTCGGGGTGGTCAAAACCCCCAGTTCAATGGCATTTAAGGCGTGTCTTGCATCTCCACCGGACATTTTCGCAAGGAATTCCGCTGCGTCCTCCGTAAGCTCTGCCCCATAGGCTCCAAGCCCCCTCTCTTTATCCGTAAGGGCCCTCTCAAGCAGCAGCCTGATATCCTCTTCGGATAAGGGCTTTAGCTCAAAGACCATGGAACGGGAGATCAGAGCGGAGTTTACCTCATAAAAGGGATTCTCCGTGGTGGCGCCGATCAAAATGATGGTGCCGTCCTCCACAAAGGGCAGGAGATAGTCCTGCTGTCCTTTATTAAAGCGATGAATCTCATCGATGAAAAGGATGGTCTTCTTGCCATACATCCCCTGATTGTTCTTAGCTTTTTCC
>CAMNLO010000353.1 GCA_946543095.1 uncultured bacterium | reverse complement strand
GGAGGGGCTAAGGAAATGCTGAATTATTCAGCATTTCCTTAGCCCGTAGCCGCGCAGCCCGGGACTGAATTGTAAAGACGGAAAACAAGGCTGTTTAAAGGAGGAACAGATACCTTGAAATGTAGAAAAGGGATTAGTATAATAGGGAGCATGAAAAAAAGATGGCCGGCGATCCTGTTCGCCTTTATTTTTATGCTCATATTTACCGCCTGCGGAAAGGAACCTGTTCCGGAAGTGACCACCATTGTGGTGGATGAAGAGGGGAAGGTGACCCACACCATTGTGGAGGACTTTTCCGACGAGGACTATGATGCGGAAGAGCTGAAGGGATCCATTGAGGAAAAGATCAAAGAGTATAACGAGCACGCAGGGAAGGATTCCGCGAAGCTGTCCAGGTTCGAGGACAAGGACGGACGGCTGAGAGTCGTGGTGGACTATCAGACAGCGGAGGATTTTTGTGAGATGAACGATGCCTCCCCTGTGTTTTTCTATTTTTACGGAACCGTGGAGGAGGCCGAGAACAAGGGCATCGTTCCGGAGGTCATGCTGTACAAGGACGGGGACGTGGACAACGTGGGGGTGAACGGCACCGGGATCCGGAAGTACCCCCACAGGCATTTCTGCGTGCTGATGGAATCCGCACATGTGAAGCTTCCCTACAATATCCTGTTCTGCACCGAGAATGTAAAGGTACAGGGCGAAGGGGAAGCGGACGTGGAGATCGCCGAGATGGGAGATAAGGCCTATATCCTGATGGAATAGATGATAGAGTTAACGAGGAGGAAAGTTTGAAAGAAAACGCTGATGCGCTTTCCTTTCAAACCGAAAACGGTGCGAATATAACACGCTTCCCGTGCGCACCGGTTTCCCAATTCAGAGAAATCACATATGTGATTTCTCTTCATGGAGGAGAGATTATGGAAAAGAGCATGGAAAAGATCGTTGCGCTGTGCAAGGCCCGGGGCTTTGTCTATCCCGGGAGCGAGATCTACGGCGGTCTGGCCAACACCTGGGATTACGGCAATCTCGGCGTGGAGCTGAAGAACAATGTGAAGGCGGCCTGGTGGAGAAAATTCGTCAGGGAAAGCCCCTATAATGTGGGTGTGGACTGCGCCATATTAATGAATCCCAAAACCTGGGAGGCTTCCGGCCATCTGGGCGGCTTCTCGGATCCTCTGATGGACTGCAAGGAATGCCATGAGAGATTCCGGGCGGATCAGCTCATCGAGGGCTTCTGCAAGGACACCGGTGCCACGCTGGAAAAGCCGGTGGATGCCTACTCCAACGAGGAAATGGAGAAGTTCATCGAGGACAACAAGGTTCCCTGTCCTTCCTGCGGCGCCCATAATTTCACAGGCGTGCGCCAGTTCAACCTGATGTTCAAGACCTTCCAGGGTGTCACGGAGGATGCCAAGAACACGGTTTACCTTCGCCCCGAGACCGCCCAGGGTATTTTCGTAAACTTTAAAAACGTCCAGCGAACCTCCAGAAAGAAGCTGCCCTTCGGCATTGCCCAGGTGGGGAAATCCTTCCGGAATGAGATCACTCCCGGAAACTTCACCTTCCGCACCAGGGAATTCGAGCAGATGGAGCTGGAATTCTTCTGCAAGCCCGGCACGGATCTGGAGTGGTTTGAATACTGGAGAAGCTTCTGCTTCAACTGGTTAAAGAGCCTTGGTTTAAAGGAAGAGGAGCTGCGCTTAAGGGATCACGATCCGGCGGAGCTGGCCTTCTATTCCAAGGGCACCACGGATATCGAATTCCTCTTCCCCTTCGGCTGGGGAGAGCTCTGGGGCATCGCGGACCGCACGGACTACGACCTGACCCAGCATATCAACACCTCCGGAGAGGATCTTTCCTACTTCGACGAGACCGACAGCACCAAGTACGTGCCCTATGTCATCGAGCCCTCACTGGGGGCCGATCGTGTGGTGCTGGCCTTCCTCTGCGCCGCCTATGACGAGGAGAATCTGGGCACGGAGGAGGCACAGGACATGCGCACCGTCATGCGCTTCCATCCCGCCATCGCACCCATCAAGATCGGCGTGCTGCCTCTGTCCAAGAAGCTGAACGAAAAGGCGGAGGAGCTCTACAAAGAGCTTTCGAAGCACTGGATGTGCGAATATGACGACAGAGGCAATATCGGAAAGCGCTATCGCAGGCAGGACGAGATCGGGACTCCCTTCTGCGTCACCTACGATTTCGACTCCGAGGAGGATCATAAGGTCACGGTCCGCTTCCGGGACAGCATGGAGCAGGAGCGGGTGGCCATCGAGGATCTGAGGTCGTATTTCCAGGATAAATTTGATTTCTGATTAGGAGGAGATCCATGCACTGTCCCAATTGCGGAGCAGAGGTTCCCGCAGGTTCATACGCATGCCCAAACTGCGGCACTCAGCTGCAGGCATATCAGAATCAGGCATACAGCCAGACCCAGGGCAATCCGCAGGGCTACGATCCCGGCGGTCAGTATCAGCAGGCCTACGGCCAGGCCCAGGAGAATCCGCAGGGCTACGATCCCGGCGGCCAGTATCAGCAGGCCTACGGCCAGGCCCAGGGCAATCCGCAGGGCTACGATCCCGGCGGTCAGTATCAGCAGGCCTACGG
>CAMNLO010000352.1 GCA_946543095.1 uncultured bacterium | reverse complement strand
TAGACTTTCCCACGCCGGAGCCTGCAAAGATCCCGATCCTCTGCCCCTTTCCAAGAGTCATCAGACCGTCCACAGCCTTGACTCCCAGGGGCAGCACCTGATCGATGATCTTTCTCTTCATGGGGTCCGGGGGCATCGCTTCCACGGAATAGGGCTCCCCTCCCATGACGGGAGAGCCGTCCATGGGTTCGCCGATGCCGTTTAAGACCATCCCCAGAAGATCGTCGCTGACCATGACCTCCAGGGGCTTGCCCGTGTTCTCCACCAGGCTGCCGGAACGGATCCCCGTCACATTGCCGTAGGGCATCAGAAGGGTTTTGCCGTCACGAAAGCCCACTACCTCCGCCCTGACGGGCTCAGAGTCTTCCCCTTCGGGATAGATCAGGCATACATCCGCAAGCTTCGCCAGGGGGCCTGCCGACTCGATGGTCAGCCCCACGGCGTTTTTCACTTTTCCCAGATTTTTGTGTAAAGGCGCTTCCAGCGCCCTCTCATATTTACTGAAGTCCATTCCCGGTCAGCTCTTCTCGAAGCTCAGCAATCTCAGCTTCCTTGTGAGCTCCTTCAGCTCCGTGTCGATGCTGCAGTCGAAGATGCCGTTTTCCGTTTCCACCATGGCGCTTCCCTGGTTCATGCCTCCGTCCTCAATGATCTCCAAAGTGTGGCTTCCCTCCACTATGGATGCCAATTCTACCTTGCGCTCCTGCACCTGGGGGAAGTCCGCGGGGGAAACGTGGACGAGGAAATTGGAATTGGCTCCCACGTCCCGCATGGTTTTTTCGATCAGATATAATAATACCCCCCGATGATCCAGGAGGTCCACATGGAATACATGTTCGTAGATCGCGGTAAGATGGTCCACAAATTCGGGCTCCATGGCATTGAAGCGGTCGTCGTACTCCTGCTCCAGCTGCTGCCTGCGCTCCTCCAGGGCGTTTTCCTTGGCCTCATAGGCGGCCTGAGCCTCTGCACAGCCCTGATCATAGCCCTCGTCATGGCCGGCTCTTCTGGCTTCCTCCCGGATGCCGCCGGCCTCATTCCGGGCCTGATCCAGGATCCGGGCAGCTTCTGCCTTTGCATCCTCGATCTGCTGCATCAGCCCGTCCAGCTCCTGCTGGGCAGCAGCCTTTTCCTCGGCCAGCTGGGCCAGCTCCGCTTCATTTGCCTTCATCACGGGACCTGGGCCGGTATCGTTCAAAAGCCCATCCAGCTTCTCCGCCCCGAGAGCCGCAAGGCCCTCCTGAAACCCTTCGGGAGACTCCTCCCCCCCAGCCGCAGGGGCGGCGCCGTAAATAGAGATGGCCTCCTGCACGCTTGCGTCCACCCGGGGATTCCCGTCGATGACCAGCTCCGAATCCCGGTAGGGCACGGTTCCGAATTTCAATAACGTCCTATACGACAATTTCGTCGCCTCCGCCTCTGGAGATAACGATCTCGGCGGAATCCTCCAGCTTCCTGATCACATTGACGATCTTCTGCTGGGCTTCCTCAACATCCTTCATACGCACAGGTCCCATGAATTCCATATCTTCCTTGATCATGGCCCCCAGACGGGAGGACAGGTTTCGGAAAATGGCCTCCTGCACCTGCTCGTTGGCGCCCTTTAAGGCCAAAGACAGATCGCTGTTTTCCACGTCTCTTAAGACACGCTGGATCGCACGGTCATCCAGAAGCAGGATATCCTCGAAGACGAACATCTTCTTGCGGATCTCGTCCGCCAGCTCCGGAGCTTCGATCTCCAGCGTCTCCATGATATGCTTTTCCGTACCGCGGTCTGATGTATTTAAAATATCCACCACGGCGTCCACGCCGCCGATGATGGTGTAGTCCTGATTCACAAGGCTTGCAAGCTTGGATTCCAGCACCTTCTCCACCTCCTTGATGACATCCGGTGAAGTCCGGTCCATGATGGCGATCCTCTTGGCCACCTCCGGCTGTCTGTCGGGAGGCAGGGCGGAAATGATCAAGGCCGCCTGAGCCGGCGCCAGATAGGACAAAATCAGGGCGATGGTCTGGGGATGCTCGTCCTGGATGAAGTTTAACAGCTGGGAAGCATCGGTTTTACGCACGAATTCGAAGGGCTTTACCTGGAGGGAGGCCGTCAGCTTGGAGATCACGCTCATGGCCTTGTCTTCGCCCAGAGCCTTCTCCAGCAGCTCGCGGGCATAGCCGATACCGCCTTCCGCAATGTACTGCTGCGCAAGACAGATACCGTAGAATTCGGTTAATACGTCCTCTTTGATCTGGGGGGTGATGCTTCTGGTGTTCGCGATCTCCAGCGTTAATTCCTCGATCTCCTCTTCCTTCAGATGCTTGAAGATCGTGGCAGAACGCTCGGGGCCCAGCGCGATCAGCAGTATGGCCGCCTTCTGCAACCCTCCAATTTCAGAGATGTCCATGCCTGATTGCCGCTCCTCAAAACCGATAGTGTGTGTGTGATGTTCGGTTTCACGTTATATATGTATGATAACAGATGTTTCTAAAACTGTGATTACGCCCAATCCTCGTTCAGCCAGTTACGCAAAAGCGCAGCAGCCGCATCCGGATTCTCCTCTACAAATTTCTCTATCATGAGTCGTGCCTCGGACTTCTCGTTGAAGCCGATCTCCTCTAA
>CAMNLO010000351.1 GCA_946543095.1 uncultured bacterium | reverse complement strand
GGCGCAGCAGCTCCTGCCGGCGGCGCAGCACAGCCCGCAGCTGACGCAGCAGCCCCTGCAGCAGACGCAGCCCCCGCAGCGGATGCAGCAGCGCCCGCTGATGCGGCACCCGCAGCCGACGCAGCAGCCCCCGCTGCTGATGCAGCCCCTGCAGCTGAGCCCGAAATGACCTTCAAGTACGCAGAGCTGAACGGCGATGACAACATCAACGCAAGGGTCGGTTATCAGTTTGCTGATTATGTCAGCGAAATGAGCAACGGCCGCATCAAGGTGGAAGTGTACTCCGCATCCACTCTGGGCGACGAGAAGACCTGCCTGAACGCGCTGCAGATCGGCGGCGGCACGGTGGATATGTACCGTGGAAACACCAACTCCCTTTCCGACTACGGCTTCAAGAAGTTAAACCTCTTCGGTCTTCCCTTCATCTTCACCAGCAGGGATACCATGTGGAAGGTTCTGGATGACGCGGAGCTGGGCCAGGCATTCCTGGATGAGGGGATTGAGTGCGGGGCCGGCATGGTGGGTATCGCCTACACCGACGAGGGCGCACGCCACCTCTTCACCACCGAGAAGGCTCCCATCAAATCTCTGGCGGACATCAAGGGCTTAAAGATCCGTGTTCCCGAGACCCAGCTGATGATGGACACCATGACCGCCCTGGGCGCACAGCCCACTCCCATCTCCTACTCCGAGCTGTATTCTTCTCTTCAGACCGGTGTTGTGGACGGTGCCGAGAACGGTTATCCCGGATATGATTCCAACAAGTTCTATGAAGTGGCTCCCAACTATCTGCTGGACGGCCACACCTTCAGCCCCGGCATCATTCTGATGGCCCAGATGAAGTGGGATCAGCTTTCTCCCGAGGATCAGAAGATCTTAAGAGACGCCGGCAAGAAGGCGTCCGAATGGAACAAGAGCCAGATCGAGGAAGAGGAAGCAACCCTTCGCAAAGGTCTTGAGGAAAAGGGCGTGAACATCATCGAGTGCCCTGCCGAGGACAAGGCAGCTGCGCAGGAAGCCTGCAAGGATGTGTGGGCAAGCTATTCCGAGGGCATCGAGGACGTTCTGCAGAAGATCATCGATATCCAGAAGTAAGAACCGAAAACCCAGATAAAGGCGGCGGGAGGCGCATATCTTCCGCCGCTTTTTATTCCGTATCACCTACCCCGGAGGACTCTATGAAAAAGTTCTACGACATCATCTACCGCATATTCATGACTTTCTGCCAGTGCATTTTCGTGGTGTCAATCGTGGTCACGAGTTATGTGGTATTTGCCCGCTACATTCTGCACTTTACTCCCCGCTGGGGCGAGCAGCTGATCCTTTTGTGCATGGTGTACATGACCATGATCTCCGCCTCCCTGGCGGTCCGCAAGGACACTCATATCCGTGTCACCATTATGGATTTTATTTTCCCGAAGCCCTTTGTGACTTTTCTGAAGTATTTCGCCCATATCGGCATCAGCGCCTTTTCCCTGTTCATGATCTTTTCCGGGGTCCAGTTCTGCAGCCTGATGACGAAGTCTGTGCTGTCCGGTCTTCCCATCAAGCAGGCATATCTCTACGCCGCTGTGCCCCTGGCGGGAGTGGCCATGCTGATCATGGAAAGCGAAAAGTACATCCTCTTTTATCTGACCCTGACAGGCAAGCCTCTTCCGGAGGGTTATACGGAGCAGTTCTCCGTCCTGACCGACCGGGATGAGAGGGATGCCAGAAAGCAGAAGGAGGCCGAAGAAGCTTCCGCCGCCGAAGTGGCCAGGATCACGGCAGAGCGGGAAGCGGCAAAGAAGGCCGGATCAAAGGCCGAAGACGAAGGCAGCTCCCGTGCAGCCGGACAGGCTACCGATACGGATCAGGCTTCTTCCGCACCGGAAACGACGAAAGAAGGAGGTGAGGCATAATGGGAAATGAAACCACTGCCATCATCATTATGGTGGCCCTGTTTTTCGGATTGATTCTGCTGCGTTTCCCCGTGGCCTACGCCATCGGGACCGCCTCCGTGGTCGCCATGTGGTACCTGGGGCTTCCCCTGATGCAGAGTGTGCAGCTGATGGTAAAGGGAGTGTTTTCCTTCTCTCTGATGGCCGTGCCCTTTTTCATCCTGGCCGGCGAGATCATGGGCAAGGGGGGCATATCGGATAAGCTGATAGAACTATCGGACGCTTTGGTGGGCTGGATACGGGGCGGACTTGCCCTGGTGAATATCGTGGCCTCCACGTTTTTCGGCGGCATTTCCGGCTCCTCCGCTGCGGACACCGCTTCCCTGGGGACCATCCTGATCCCCATGATGGTGAAGCAGGGCTATGACGACGATTTCTCCACAAATGTAACCATGACCTCCTCCGTCCAGGGAATCCTGATCCCCCCCTCCCACAACATGGTGATCTTCTGCACCGTGGCCGGGACTGTGTCCATCGGAAGGATGTTCATGGGGGGCATCGCCCCCGGGCTTTTGCTGGGTCTTGCCCTTTGCGTGTATTCCTATATTATTTCCGTGAAGCGGGGATATCCCAAGGGTGAGCCCTTCTCCTTCAAGAGGCTCTTTGTTTCCCTGGGCACCGCCATCTGGGGCCTGATCACCGTGCTCTTTGTGGTGGTGGGCGTGGTGGCCGGTAT
>CAMNLO010000350.1 GCA_946543095.1 uncultured bacterium | reverse complement strand
GTTTTCGGGCAGCAGGGACTCGGTCTTCTCCAGGGCTTCGCTTAAGGTGTCTCCTTTGATGCCCAGGGTCTCCAGCTCCTTCACAAGGGCTTTCCCTTCCTCGTTCAGCCCTTCCGCCGAGATCACCAGATCCTTCCGGTTCAGCACGTATTCCACTGAAGGGTTCACATCCAGGGACACATAGGAGCAGGCCTGGACGTTCATATAGCTGTAGCCCCCGGCCCCCAGCATGATCACAAGGGCCGCCGCTGCCGCCGCCATCCGCCTGACGGGAAAGCTCATGACAACGGAGGGGACCTCAATGGTGTCCCCCACTTTGCAGTTTTTCCTGACGGACACAAAGACGCCGTCCTCCCTGAGGACCGCTGCCTTGCCGTCTCTGATCTCTGTAACCAGGCCTTTCACTTCAACTCAGCTTCCCTTCCGAAGCTCCGGGACCTGATCCTCCCGGAGCTTCATTTGATCCATCTTAAGCTGCAAACCCATCCGGCCATTTCCGGTATTGCCTAAACACTGTGCCGTAATGCGCTGAAAACAAACCTGCTGTTTTTCATAGCTTTATAAAAAACCGGATCGATACCCAATGCCTGCGATGTTATACCCTTGCTCTTCACGAGGTATCCAGCCCCTTCCTGATATAGCTCATATACTCTGCCAGCAGCGGATATTCGCCGTTTAAGATCTCCGCCGCCGCTATTATATATTTTCGATGCCGTTCCAGGATTTTCCGGGGGAGATCGCCCATTTCCGTGATCTCTTTCATGGGCAGCCCCTTTGTGTCCCGCATTCTGGAAAAGAGCTCCGGATGCTCCAGCAGTAGCCTGACTGCCCGGGCGCACACCGCCTTTGTCTTCCCGGCCTTGGGAGAGCAGGAGGTGAGGTCGTAAAAAGAGAAGCCGTAATGGGACAGGAGCTGTCCTACCGCTTCGATCTCGTCCTGCACCGGAGTGGTGCCGGGATTCACATCGGGATCCGAGGAGGCTTCCGACAGCTCCGCCTGTTTCCCCCGGATCTCCAGCTGCAGGGCGGTGGGATCCTCTTCGGAATCCGGACTGCCGTCCATGGAGGTGCCGTCCACCAGGATCTCCGGAGCATGCCTGTAATCGGATTTCAGCTTGTCCAGAAGACGCCTTTTGATCACGAGAGAGGCAAAGGGATAGAAGCCGCCCTTGGTCTCGTCATAGGAAAAGAGGGCATCATGAAAGGCCAGAAGGGCCACGGAATACTCGTCGTCGCTTGTGGTGACGAAATGGTTCACGGCCCTGCCCGCCGACTGCAGTATGAATTTTTCGTGCTCCGCAATGAGCCGGTTTAAGGCCCCTTCGTCCTCCCTTGCCCGGCGGATCTCCTCCTGGGAAAGCTGTTCCATGATCACATCATTATACTTGATACATTCCTTCGAAGGCAAACGGGATGTTGTGCGGGGGGAGGGATTACCGTATAATCCGTATCAGGAGGAATGATATGAAATCACTTGTGTTAGCGGAAAAACCCTCTGTGGGCCGGGACATCGCCCGTGTCCTGCACTGCACAAAGAAGCTCTCCGGCGCTCTGGAGGGGGATCAGTATGTGGTGACCTGGGCCCTTGGCCATCTGGTGACACTGGCGGACCCCGAGGAATACGATAAAAAATACCAGAAATGGGACCTGGAGACCCTGCCCATGATCCCGGCGGAGCACAAGCTGGTGATCATCCCGGAGAGCAGGGGCCAGTATCAGAACGTGAAGGCCCAGCTTTTGAGGAAGGACGTTTCCGATGTGATCATCGCCACGGACGCCGGCCGGGAAGGGGAGCTGGTGGCCCGCTGGATCCTGGAGAAGACCGGCTGCAAAAAGAAGCTTCGGAGGCTCTGGATCTCTTCTGTCACGGACAAGGCCATCAAAGAGGGCTTCGCGAAATTAAAGAACGGCGCGGAATACGAAGATCTCTACCGTGCCGCTGCCGCAAGGGCCGAGGCGGACTGGCTGGTGGGCATGAACGGCACCAGGGCTCTGACCTGTAAGTTCAACGCCCAGCTCTCTTGCGGCCGGGTCCAGACTCCCACTCTGCGGATCATCCAGAAGCGGGAGGAGGAGATCAAAAGCTTTGTGCCGAAGGAATACTATGGGGTTTCCCTGGAAGCCGGGGGCATCCGCTTTTCCTGGAAGAACCTGAAGACAAATTCCGGGAGGACCTTCGACAAAGAGCAGGCGGAGGGCATTGCGGCGAAGCTGAAGGGCGGCGCTCTGGACATCATTACCGTAACCAAAAAGAAGAAAACCGTCTCGCCGCCGGGGCTCTATGACCTTACCACCCTCCAGCGGGAGGCTTCGCAGAAGTACGGATATTCCCCCAAGGAGACCCTGAACATCATGCAGAGCCTCTATGAGTTCCACAAGGTCCTGACTTATCCCAGAACGGATTCCAGATATCTGACAAAGGATGTGGTGCCCACCATCAAAGAGAGGCTGAAGGCCTGCGCTGTGGGACCTTACAAGGCGCTTGCGGGGCCGCTCATCAATAAACCCGTAGCCGCAAACAAAAGCTTTGTGGATGATGCGAAGGTCTCGGACCACCACGCCATCATCCCCACAGAGCAGTTCGTGCAGCTTTTGAAGATGACGAACGAGGAGAAACG
>CAMNLO010000349.1 GCA_946543095.1 uncultured bacterium | reverse complement strand
CATCGGGGAGCTGGCGGAGGGCCTTTCGGTGGATCTGGACAAGGTGCCGAAAAAGTATATGGGACTTGGGGGCACGGAGCTGGCTATCTCCGAATCCCAGGAGAGGATGGCCGTGGTGGTGGCAAAGGAAAACGCGGAGCGCTTCCTTGCCTTAAGCGCCAGGGAAAACCTGGAAGCCACCATTGTGGCCAGAGTCACGGAAGAACCCCGGCTGGTGCTGAATTTCAGAGGCAGAAGGATCGTGGATCTCTCCAGAGCCTTCCTTGATACCAACGGCGCAAAGCAGGAGACGGCGGTGCATATCACCATGCCGAAGGAAGAGGAGGAGCCCTTCGGGATCTCTCAGATCAAAGGCTTAAAGGAAGCGGTGGAGGAGGGGGATCCGGAAAAAGCTTTCCTTTCCATTGCCGCGGATCTGAACCACTGTTCTGACAAGGGGCTTGTGGAGCGCTTTGATTCCACCATCGGGGCAGCCACCGTGTTCATGCCCTATGGGGGCAGATACCAGAAGACCAAAAACCAGACCATGGCGGCGAAATTCCCGGTGGTACACGGGGACACGGATGCGGTGAGCATGATGTCCTACGGCTTTGACCCCTTCCTGTCCTCCTGGAGCCCTTATCACGGCGCTGTCTGGGCTGTGACCCAGTCCATCGCGAAGATCGCAGCCGCGGGAGGCGATTACAGAAAGATCCGTTTCACCTTCCAGGAGTATTTCAGAAGGATGACCACGGATCCCGCCACCTGGGGAGAGCCTTTTTCCGCCCTGCTGGGGGCTTATGATGCCCAGCTGGGCTTCGGCCTTCCTTCCATCGGAGGCAAGGATTCCATGTCCGGAAGCTTTAACGAGCTCCATGTGCCCCCCACTCTGGTGAGCTTCGCCGTGGACACCGCAAAGCATCAGGAGCTCATCAGCCCGGAATTCAAGACCCCGGGAAACACTCTGGTGTTCTTCCCTCTGGAGCGGGACAGCTATGATGTTCCCGTCTACGAATACGCGGAAACTGTGTTTGACACCGTGCACCGGCTGATCCTGGAGAAGAAGCTCATCTCCGCACAGGCCCTGGATGCCGCGGGCATCGGGGCAGGGCTCATCAATATGGTCCTTGGCAACAGGCTGGGGGCAGAGCTTTCCGAAAAGCTAAGCCTCAGGGAGCTTTTTGAAAACAATATGGGAGGGATCCTGGCGGAATGCCTGCCGGATGGCCTGCCGGAGGAGTGTGAGGTGGAGTACCGGATCCTGGGGAAGGTCATCGAAGCCCCCGAGATCCGCCTGCATATGGAAGAAGAGGGAGAGGAAAAGCAGAAGGTCATTGACCTGATGCAGCTGCAGAAGGCCTGGGAAGCTCCTCTGGAGAAGGTCTTCCCCACAAAAACAAAGGAACAGCTTACGACCTGGGAGGAGCAGCCCTACACAGCCGGTGTGTCCGTACACTGCAAAACAAAGGCATCCTCTGTGCGCGTGTTCATTCCGGTGATGCCCGGCACCAACTGTGAATATGATTCCGCAAGGGCCTTTGAGAAGGCGGGTGCTCAGGTGGAGACAAGAGTGTTCCGGAACCTTTCCCCCAAAGATATCGAAGATTCCCTGCTGGAGTTTGAAGCAGCCATTGACAGGGCCGGGATCCTGTTCTTCCCCGGAGGGTTTTCCGCGGGAGATGAGCCGGACGGCAGCGCGAAATTCTTCGCCAATGTGTTCCGCAGTCCCAGACTGGCGGAGGCGGTGGAGAGGCTTTTGCATGAGAGAGAGGGTCTGATCCTGGGGATCTGCAACGGCTTCCAGACCCTCATTAAGCTGGGGCTTTTGCCCTACGGCAGGATCTGCCCCCAGACCGGGGATTCTCCCACTCTGACCTATAATACCCTGGGGAGGCATATCTCCAGAATGGTGTACACGAAGGTTTCCTCCGATCTTTCTCCCTGGCTTTCCGAAGTCAGCGTGGGAGATGTGATCGCCACCCCCGCTTCCCACGGGGAGGGCCGTTTTGTGGCAAAGGATGAGGTGCTTAAGGAGCTCTTCGCAAAGGGCCAGGTGGCCACAAGATATGCAGATCCCGACGGCAGGATCGATATGAGCGAGGAGTGGAATGTGAACGGCTCCTATGCCGCCATAGAAGGGATCACCTCCCCGGATGGCCGGATCTTCGGAAAGATGGGCCATGTGGAACGGAGAGGTGAGGGCGTACAGATCAATATTTACGGAGAGCAGGATCTGAAACTGTTTAAAGCGGGCCTTGACTATTTCCGTTAAGCCCTGATCGCTTCACTGACCACAAAGGTGGGAAGGGTGCGCTCGTTCCGGTGGGACGCGATAATGCCGTTCCCTTCCGCCTGTCTGGAGAACACCCCGGCAAAGGCCCCGTTGTAGACATAGAGGCCCGCCATATTGAGATAGGAATGCCATTCCCCATCCCCCCAGGCAAAATCGATGTTTTCGGTTTTGTACTGGGGGCAGTATTCCTGGCAGAGAGAATCCTCCTTTGCAGCCTCCCTGACTGTCTTTTCCCATTCCTCTTGCGTGCATTCCACTCCGGCATGGATCCCGTTGGAGCCGTAGGAATCCAGAGGCTTTAAGATATAGGCATCTTTATCGGAAAGCACCTCTTCCATGGGGAAATCCTCCCCGA
>CAMNLO010000348.1 GCA_946543095.1 uncultured bacterium | reverse complement strand
TAACAGAATCAGAAGGGGAGCTTTTCACCACATAGTAATCCAACAGCCCGTTCAGTCTGACAAGCGGCGTTTTAAAGGGCAGATGATCCGTAAAAAACAGGGTAAAGGCATCCGGAAACTCCCTTACGGAGGACAGGGAAAAGGACAGCTCCGGAAACTCCGCAAGCTCTCTGTTCTCCGAAAGCTCCTCCGAAAAGCCCGCCTTCTTCAATACAAAAGACAGGGGCAGCGGCAGCAGTATCAGGCAAAGAAGCGCAAGATAGTAAAGGATCCTCGTTGCCGTTTTCAGCTTACCGCCCTCCTTCAAGCATCCGGCCCACAAAGCTTTCCGCGCTCTCATCCCCTTTGCGTCTGGCATCAAAGGCCGAAAACTCCAGACCCTTTTCCTCCGCCGCCTCATGGATGGTCACCAGCAGATAACGGATGGCGGATCTGTCCGCAATCCCCGCAAGCATCAGGAATTTTCCCTCCCCTATATACACCGTGTCGCTTGCATCCGGCAGCTCTTCCCGCAGAAGATCCGCAAAGGCCTCGATCCCGGTGCGGGTCTCAAACAGAATGCCGGACCGGATGGGATATTTCCCCTGCTTCTCATAGGACAGAAGATATCCGATAAACTCCTTATTGTAGAAGCCTGTTTCCCAGTCCCCGTAGCACATCAGGTTCATAAAGGAAAAGTGCAAAAGCGTCAGCCCTACGGCGCCCCCCAGGAAAAAGGCCCTAAAGGGGGTGAAGAGATCCATAAGGGCCCCGATAAGCACCGGAACGATAAAGGGCGTGAGTTTAAAAAAGTGCGGGGAATCCTTCTTTTTCCGGTACTGTACCAGCAGATAGCACAGGTTCATACCATAGAGGAATTCCACAGCCAGTATCACCGGATACAGGGTGCCGGGATGATAGACCAGGTCCTCATCAAAAGTAAAGAGAATGCCGGTAAACATATTGAGGATAAACAGCCCTGCCATGATGAGGATGGGAATAAAGGCAGGTTTTAAATGCCTCAGGATATGGTCCCTGCTCTGATACACCAGATAATCCTCAAAGGCAAACCAGAAGAATAACAGCAAAAGGATCCCCAGCTCCGTGGCGGTCTTGGCGAGCATGGCCAAAGCCGTTCCTCCGGGGAAGGGATGATATCTGAGGGCATGGCTTAAGGCATGGGTGGCCGAAAACAGTATGAACAGCCGGCAGATGCCGAAATACACCCTTGTTCCCGAGGTTTCCCATTCCCTTTTCCGACGGGTTAAAAACACCTGGCCGATCAGCAGCATGATGGCAAAGCCGTCGCTGTATAAAACAGTCAGGACCTGATCACTGAACATCCCCGTCCCCCCTGTTGAAAAATGCTTCGTTCATGGTGCCGGTGTGGAGATAAGCCAGCATGGCCGCAAGACCCTCGGGAACCATGGAGACTCCGCCGAGACCGTAGGAGACCACCAGGGCCACGATAATGGGCAGAAGAAAGAGTATGTAGGGAACCTGCTGGGATCCGGTGTGTTTTTTTGCGTACAAAAGGATCAGAATCAGGCCTGCAATCCCGTAGGCAGTCATAAGCAGCACCGGAAAGATGTAGCCGGGTCCATAGCGGTAATGATCGGCCTCATCCACATAAAAAAACCATCTTCCGGGGATCCCCGCAAGATACAAAATCTCCATAAGCACCACCGGGACGCCCAGTACCTTCGCCGCCTGTTTTGTCCTCTCACTGCTCTGATACACCCGATAATCCAGATACAGGACCCAGAGACAGGCAAACAGAAGCAGCAGCATATAATACAGATGCAGAAACAACAGGTTCAGGCCATATGACCCCGGAAAATGCTTTCCGTCCACATAATAGCCTGCCATATCGAACAAAGCCACCAGAGTGTCGATCAAAAGCAGCCCGAAAAAGAGCCTGTCGTCCGTTCTGCCCCGTTTGCGGAAGATGGTGGTGTTGAAGATCATGCCCGTCAGCAAAAAGATCACTGCCATATCCATGAACAAGGGGGCCAATACCCTGTAGGAGAGGTCCATACCCTATTCCTCCCTCTCTCCGGCCATCACGGGAAGGCCTTTCTTCCCAGGCAAAAGCTTCTGTGTAAGGCGCATGGCGGCATCATTATGCCTGGGAAGCCGTACCAGGGTCTCCGGCGAAAACTTCTCCGCCGCAGCCTGAATGGAACGTCTCACCATATAGAACAGATTGGTCTGGGCATCCGGCTCAAAGGCAAACAAAAACTCCACCTTCAGAATCCCCGAGGGTGTCTCATGCACCAGAAAGAACCCGCTGGCCTTTCCGTCCGTCATAATGCAGCTGGAAACCTCCTGATCAAACCAGCTCATGGGCAGATACGCCAGATCCTCCAGCACCCCTTTCCGGCTGTTGAACAGACAGTTCATAATCCCCCGGCGGTACTGGCGTACCAAAAGCTCTCCCAGCCCCACGACATAGCCCGGGACCTTGCCGGAAGCAATGCCGTGGGAGGAAAGCTCCCGAATGCTCACATAGAGATCCTTTCCCTCTCTCTCCTCCACGGAAAAGCCCTGATCGGTAAGCAGCGCCTTCAGATCCTCATCCGGCGGAAGCTCGAAAAAGGTCCTCTCCAGATTCTCTTCCAAAACATTGACCAGGTTTTTCCCCTCTGTCCC
>CAMNLO010000347.1 GCA_946543095.1 uncultured bacterium | reverse complement strand
ATTCAGCATTTCCTTAGACCCTGCCGAAGGCAGCGGAATGATCCGCTGACCGGCATGATGATTATCAGTAAGTGAAGAAGGCAATTGCGGTTTGAGCCTGCTCAAACACGAATGATTCTCTGAGCGAAGTGAGCATATGAAACGATTTGGCGTGGTCATGGCGGGAGGCGGCGGAACGCGGTTCTGGCCCCTTTCCCGCAGAAAAAACCCGAAGCAGTTCCTGAACCTGACGGGGAAGGACGTGCTGATCAACGAAGCCATTGACCGCCTGGTGCCCGTATCCGAAAACGGCGAGGTTTTTGTGGTAACGGGCACGGACCAGGCAAAGCAGCTGATGAAGCTTGCGGGGGAGCGGCTGAGGGCATCCCATGTGCTGAAGGAGCCCGCCGCCAGAAACACCGCGGCCTGCATCGGCCTTGCCTGCGTGGAGATCATTGAAAAATACGGCGACAGCGTCATGATGGTGGTGCCCTCGGATCCCGCCATCGGCGATGTCAAAGAGTTTCAGCGCCTGCTGGAGGCGGCCTGCGAGGCTGCGGAGGAGCAGGATAAGATCGTGACCATCGGGATAAAGCCCACCTTTGCCTGCACCGGATACGGGTATATCCGCGGGGAGGCTGAGGAGGGCGAAAGCGATCCGGGTGACGGTGAAACCGGAACGAAAGCGGACATCGAAGCAGTGCCTGCGGAAGCAGGAGAGGCTCCCGAAGCCGGTGCTGAGGAGATGATGGATTTCCCGCAGTCGGAGCCCGGCAGGAATGACGGGAAAGAAACGGCAGCGGAACAAAAGCACTGCGATGTCTGCAGGGATAAAGAAAACTGCGGGAACGGCGGAAAAGAAGAATGCGAGCCGCCCATCCCGCGTCAGGTGATCGAATTCGTGGAAAAGCCCGATCAGGAGACCGCGGAGAAATATCTGGCCGCCGGCTGCTACTACTGGAACAGCGGCATGTTCGTGTTCAAGGCCTCTTTGATGCTTTCTCTGTTTGAGGAGCTCCTTCCAGACGTTTTTGAAAAGCTTTCCCAGATCCGCGCCACAGTGCGGACCCAGGCGAAGGAGGCGGTGGTGCGGAAGGTATACCCCACCATCCCGAAGGTTTCCATCGACTACGGCATCATGGAGCGGGCCGCTGCCCGGGGGAAGGTGCTGGTGCTGCCCGGGAGCTTCGGCTGGAGCGATGTGGGCTCCTTCCCGGAGATGGCCGCCCTTCACAAGGCGGACGAAAACGGCAATATCACCTTTGGCGACACTCTGGAGCTGGAGACGAAGGACTGCGTGCTCTACAGCGGGAGCCGTATGCTGGCGGCCCTTGGGGTGAAGGACCTTGTGGTGGTGGAGACGGAGGACGCCGTTCTGGTCTGCCATAAGGACAGCACCCAGAAGATCGGCAGGATCGTGGAGCAGCTGAAGTCCCTGGAGCGGGACGAACTTACCTGATTTGGAGAATGCCATGTTATTGACCGCAATTGTCCCCTGCTATAACGAAGAAGAGACAGTCGCAGATTTCTATACCGAATTTATCAAAAACCGGGAGTTTTTCGACTCCCGTTCTCTGGACTACGAGATCCTTTTCATCGACGACGGCTCCACCGACAGGACTGTGGAGGAAGTGAAAAAGCTTCATGAGAAGGATAGTAAGGTCCGTATGATCTCATTTTCCCGCAATTTCGGCAAGGAAGCCGCCATGTATGCAGGCTTTCAGAACGCCAGGGGAGACTATGTGGTGACCATGGACGCGGATCTGCAGGATCCCCCCTCCCTTCTGCCGGAAATGTTTCAGGGAATTGACGAGGGCTACGATTCCGTGGCCACCCGCCGCTTTTCCCGCAAGGGGGAGCCCCCCATCCGTTCCTTTTTTGCCGGGATCTTTTACCGGCTGGCGAATGCGCTCTCCAAAACCGAGATCGTGGACGGCGCCAGGGATTACAGGCTGATGACCAGGCAGGTGGTGGACGCCATCCTTTCCATGACGGAATACAACCGCTTCACCAAAGGCATTTACGGCTGGGTAGGCTTTAAAACCAAGTGGATCGCCTTCGAGAACGTGGAACGCACCAAAGGGACCAGCAAATGGAGCTTCTGGAAGCTGTTCCTCTACGCAATTGAAGGGATCATCGCCTTTTCCACGGCGCCTCTGGCCATTGCGTCATTTCTTGGGGTGCTCTTCTGTTTCCTTGCATTCGTGCTGATCGTTGTGATCATTGTCAGGACTCTGGTCTTCGGGGATCCCACCAGCGGATGGCCCTCCCTTGTGTGCATCATCGCGCTGATCTCCGGCGTGCAGCTGTTCTGCCTGGGGATCGTGGGGCAGTATCTTTCCAAGGCCTATCTGGAAGTGAAAAGGCGTCCCCTCTATCTCGTGAAGGAAGAGCTGGACACCGGCGCCGGCGGAGAGAAGGCATGAGCGAGACCATCAGTATCGTGACTCCCGTCTACAATAAGGCGGAGTATATCGAGGAGACGCTGCGGTCCGTGGAGGCCCAGACCTGCAGGGACTGGGAGCTGATCCTGGTGGACGACGGCTCCACGGACGATGGGGTGCAGGTCATTCTGAAGCATTACGGGGAAGTCCCGCCGGAAGCCCTGGAGGGGGAGACCCGTTACCGCTGGGAGCTTCCCGGGGGCAGCAGGGTGCTGCTTTCCGT
>CAMNLO010000346.1 GCA_946543095.1 uncultured bacterium | reverse complement strand
AGTCCGTCTTCACAGCCTTCCAGTACTCGTTGTACAGCTCGTCTCCGTCATCCCCGATATACTTGTAGGTCTGGAGGTTTTCGTAATCGGAAAGCACCGGGAAGGCAATGGGAGAGTTCCGTATCGCATCATCCTCGATAAGGGCTCTTGCAGCCTCGTTGGGGGTGGAATAGGTGATGTACTCGAAATTCTTCAGCGCGATGTCCGCCCTGCAGAGGAAGTCGATGAATTTCTCGGCATTTCCCGGATGGGGAGCATTCTTCGGAATGACCCAGGAATCGATCCAGATATTGGTGCCCTCCTTGGGGATCACGTATTCCAGATCCGGGTTCTCCCTCTGGGTGTAAATGGCTTCCCCGGAGTAGATGACGCCTAATGCGGCCTCATTGCCGATCATCTTGTCCCTGACCTGGTCCACCACATAGGCCTGCACAATGGGCTTCTGCTGGATCAGCAGATCCCTGACCTTTGCCAGCTCCTTTTCGTCCACGGTGTTGATGTCATAGCCAAGGAGCATTTCTCCCACCATGAAGGCGTCTCTTACGGAATCCTGCATCAGGATGGAATCGGCGTATTTTTCATTCCAGAGGATGGACCAGCTGTCCACGGGCTCCTCCACCATGGTCTTGTTGTAGAGGATCCCCACGGTGCCCCAGCAGTAGGGTACGGAGTATTTGTTGCCGGGATCGAACTGGGTGGAGTTTTTCCAGTATTCCTCCCCAATGTTTTTCGCATTGGGGATGTGATCCATATTGATCTCCTGTAAGAGACCGTGCTCCGTCATCTTTTCGATCATATAGTCCGAGGGGCAGATCACATCATATTCCTGGGCTCCGGACAAGACCTTGGGATACATGATCTCATTGGTCTCGTATTCATCATAGACCACATGGATGCCCGTCTCTTCCTCAAAGAGATCCAGCACCTCGGGATCGATGTATTCGCCCCAGTTATAGACGATGACCTCCTGTTCCTCGGAAGCGGGAGCCTTCCCGCAGGCCGTGAGGCCAAAGAGGGCAAGGCATAAGGATGCCAGCAGCAAAGCGGTTTTTTTCATGTTCAGACCTGTTCCTTTCAATCAAATGGCCTTTTTGGTTCAGCAAATTCCGATTATATCATGGAACAGGGAAAGGGTCAAAAGGTTTCCTGTTTACCGGATTCCGCATTTGTAGTAAAATGTCAGCGTTCACATTGTTTTCAAAAGGAGAAGAAAAATGGTCATTTCAAAAAATATGGAAGCATTGGTGGCGGGCTCCTCGGTGATCCGGAAGCTCTTTGAGGAAGGCCTGGAAATGGCGAAGGTGGTGGGAAAGGAGAATGTCTACGACTTCAGCCTCGGCAATCCCGCCTCCCCCGTGCCGAAAAAGGTGGGAGAAGAGATCGCAAGGATCTTAAAGGAAGAGCCTCTGGGGAAGGTCCACGGCTATATGCCGAACGCAGGCTTCCCAGAGGTCAGGGAAAAGGTGGCAAAAAGCCTGAACGCCCGTTTCGGCATGGGCTATGACGGCGGGGATATCCTGATGAGCGTGGGAGCGGCCGGCGGCATGAACTGCGTCTTCAGGGCCATGTTAAACCCCGGGGATGAGGTCATCGCCTTTGCTCCCTTCTTTGGCGAATACAGAAACTATGTGGCGAATTACGGCGGAACCCTGACGGTGGTGCCTCCTGATATCCCGGCCTTTCAGTTAAACCTGGAGGCTCTGGAGAGCCGGATCACGGAAAAGACCAGGGCTGTCATCGTAAACAATCCCAATAACCCCTCCGGCGTGATCTACAAAGAGGAGACCATTCAGAAGCTGGGCGAGGTCCTTGCCAAAGCGGAGGCAAAGTACGGCAGGCCCGTTTACGTGATCTGCGACGAGCCCTACAGGGAGCTGGCCTACGGCGGAAAGACCGTGCCCTATATCCCGAAATACATAAAGAATTCCATTTATCTCTATTCCTTCAGCAAGACCCTGTCCCTGCCGGGTGAGCGCATCGGCTATCTTGCCCTGTCGAAGGAAGCTGAGGGTCATGAGGAACTGATGCCTGCGCTCGTCTGCGCCAACAGGATACTGGGATATGTCAACGCTCCCTCCTTATTCCAGCTGGTGGTGGGAGAGTGTCTGGAGGAGCCGGTGGATCTGGAATTCTACGACAGGAACAGAAAGCTTCTGTATGAGAAGCTGACAGGTATGGGCTTTTCCTTAACGGATCCGGAGGGCGCCTTCTATTTCCTCATCAAGTCTCCGGTTCCGGATGAGGAGGTCTTTGTAAACAAGGCGAAGGAATTCCATATCCTTCTGGTGAACACGAAATCCTTCGGGCTGCCGGGATATGTGAGACTGGCTTACTGCGTGAGCTATGATATGATCGAAAGATCCCTGGGGGCATTTGAGAAGCTGGCGGAGGCCTTCAAGCTGGGATAAGTTATGTTAACCGATATCCCGAGCTGCCGATTTGAGTTATGTAAACTGATGACCAGGAAGAATTCAGAAGTTATGTTAACTCAAAGCTTACAGCGCTGAATTGAGTTATGTTAACCGCAAGCTGAACTGCGTTTTCGTGAGTTATGTTAACCGCAAGCCGGGTTTACTTCTCGGACTTCAGCTTCTCCTCGGCCATGCGGCTTCGGTACTGCACTAACAGCAGCAAAAACACAACCAAAAAGAAGATCATT
>CAMNLO010000345.1 GCA_946543095.1 uncultured bacterium | reverse complement strand
ACCTACCGGATCGCGGCGGCGGAGCAGCTTCGGACTTATGCCAGCATCCTGGAGGTGCCCTTCCACATCATCTACACGCCGGAGGAGATCATGGAAAAGATCGAAGAATTATCCTCCTATGACTATATCTTTGTGGATACCTCGGGGCATTCCCCGAAGAACATTGAGATGAAGGACACGGTGGGAGAATTCATCGACGCTGTGAAGCCGAAGCATGAAACGGAGATCTTCCTTGTGCTCTCCGCCACCACAAAGCACAGGGATCTTCTGCAGATCATTGAAGCCTATCAGAAGATCGAGGGCTATAAGCTTCTGTTTACCAAGCTGGACGAGACGGATTATCAGGGGAATCTGCTGAATATGCGGCTTCGCACCAAGGCACCCCTTTCCTATGTGACCAATGGGCAGAACGTGCCGGATGATATCAAGGAATTCCATCCGCAGAAAACGGTAAAGCAGCTGCTGGGCGGTAAGAAGGATTAAGGACAGTATGAGTATCACAGCGGCAGATTTACGAAGGATGCCCGGAGGAAAGGACTGAAATGGCAGACCAGGCGGAAAGCTTACGCAATCTGGTCAGAGAGAAGCACCATGAGGAGGCGAAGGCCGCAAGACCTCTTGCCCGGGTCATCACTGTGACCAGCGGCAAGGGCGGAGTGGGAAAATCCAACACCTCCATCAATCTGGCAGTCCAGATGAAGAAAATGGGAAAGCGCGTCATCATTCTGGACGCGGACTTCGGTCTGGCCAATATCGAGATCATGTTCGGCACCGTTCCGAAATTCAATTTTTCGGATCTGATCTACCAGGGGAAGAACATCAGGGATATCATCACCTGGGGACCCAATGAGGTGGGATTTATCTCAGGCGGCTCGGGCATCGCCGGCATGAGCGATCTGGGAAGGGATCATCTGACCACCATCATCAAAAACCTGGCGGAGCTGGACTCCCTGACGGATATCATCATCATCGACACGGCGGCGGGGATCTCGGATGTGGTGCTGGAGTTTTTGGTGTCCAGCGGAGAAATCATTCTGGTGACCACGCCGGAGCCCACCTCCATTACGGATTCCTATTCCCTGTTAAAGGCGGTGAGCAGGCACCCCCGCTTCTTTAAGGAGGATACAAAGATCCGGGTGCTCTCCAACAGGGTGGATTCCGACGAGGAGGGAAGGAGCCTGTTTACCAAGCTGAACGCGGTGGTAAACAGATACCTGAAGCTTTCCATTTCTTATCTTGGGTCTGTCCCCCAGGATAAGGCGCTGTCGGATGCAGTGATGCAGCAGACGCCGGTGTCCATCAAAAAACCGAATGCGCCCTCGGCGAAGGCCTATGAGCGGATCGCCACGGCGCTCTTAACGGGAGAGGAAGTCAAGGAAGTGAAAAAGAGAGGCATGGCTGCCTTCTTTTCACATCTGATCGCAGCGAAGAATCAGAGAAAGCAGTAGCATCATTAGAGTCATTTTCAGGAGAAGTTTATGGCAGGGTCTTCACAAAGCCTGATCTCAAGCATCATCCAGCCGGGACAGAAAATCGAATTCCAATCCGTACGGACGGAAGAAGGGGAGTTACTGAACGGAGAGAAGCGCGTTTATAAAAGCGCCGTCTTCGATGTAATCTCCGAGGACTCCATCGAGATCATGATGCCCACCGAGGGCACCAAGATGATCCTGCTTCCCGTGGGCCGCACCTATGCCATGGTCTTCTTTGTGGGGAAGAATCTCTATTCCTGCGATGCGGAGGTGGTGGACCGCTATAAGAGAGAAAACGCGGTGCTGCTTGTCATGAAGATCATCTCCAACTTAAGACGCTTCCAGAGAAGGGAGTATTACCGCCTCAGCTGTTCTTTGACCATGAATTCCAGAAATCTGGAGGAGGAGGAGATCCGGGCTTTCGAGGAAAACAAGAGCATCCTGATCCCGGAGCTGCCCTTAAAGCAGGGGGTCATTCTGGATATTTCCGGAGGAGGACTGCGGTTTCTTGCCACCCAGGCCTATGAGGTGGGATCTTTGATCTACTGTACCTATGTCCTGAACAGCAAGACTTTGAATAAGGAATATAATCTGGTAGGTGAGGTGCTGGAATCCAGGGAGATGCCGGAAAAGCCGGGAGTCTATGAGCATCGGGTCCGGTTCACCAATATCAAGGAGAGCGAGCGGGATGAGATCATCCGCTATATCTTCGACGAGGAGAGAAAGATCCGGCGCAAGGAAATGGGCGAAGACAGGAAATAAAGGAGGCAAACTTGAAAAATATACTGCTGGTTGATGACTCTGCACTCATGAGAAGGGTTCTTTGTGATATAATAGAATCCGACGGCAGATTCCATGTCGCAGCTCGCGCCGTAAACGGCAAGGAGGCGCTGGATCTACTCCTGAAAAACAGATATGATGCCGTGGTGCTGGATGTGAACATGCCGATGATGGACGGCATCCAGCTGCTGAAGGAGCTGCATAAGCGGCGGCTTTCTTTCAACATCATGATGGCGAGCACGGACACCATGGAAGGCGCAAAGATCACACTGGATGCGCTGGACCTGGGAGCCCTGGATTTTATCCACAAGCCCGCCACTGCTGCGGACTGCAAGGAGGAGAGCTTTAAGAAGCACTTCCTCAGGGTCCTGGAAGGAGTGATCGAATCAAAGCCTCCGGTCTTCGGAGACACA
>CAMNLO010000344.1 GCA_946543095.1 uncultured bacterium | reverse complement strand
TCTCTGTTTTCTCATTATTCCCGCCTGTGAATAGTCCATAACTAAATGTGTATTATATCACATGTTTTCAATATGCACAAATCCGCCTTTTTGTTTGCCGCTTTGTTTGCGGCATAAGGGGAATCGTGGTACACTTTTGTGGATGAAGGATACAGACAGAAAACCATATACTTTGCTGGCAAAGCGCAGTGAATACGAGCTGACGGAGAAGAAGTCCAGATTCCTTTCGGAGGCCATTCCCGTTCTGGGGGAGGAGGAGATCGCCCTGGAGCTGGAACGGATCCGGAAGCTTCATTATAATGCCCGCCATCACTGCTATGCCTACTGCTTCGGGGAACGCTATGAAAACACCCGCATCAGCGACGACGGAGAGCCCACCGGGACGGCGGGGAAGCCCATTTTTGACGTGCTTTCCGGAGCTCAGGTCACGAACTGCCTCATCGTGGTGACAAGGTACTTCGGCGGCACCCTTCTGGGCACGGGAGGTTTGGTGAGGGCCTACGGCGGCGCTGCCAAAGGAGCTTTGGACGGCGCACAGTTCATCCGGAGGCTTCCGGCGAAGCTGTATCAGGTGGCTGCGGATTATGACCAGTGGGGAAAGCTGCAGTATTTCCTGGGGCAGCAGGAGCTGATCCCCCGGGAACAGGAATTCGGAACGGGCGTTACTTTTAGCGTGACGGTGCGGGATGAACGGGCTGACGCCTTTGTGAAGGGGATCACGGAGCTTTCCGCCGGCAGGATCCGGCCGGAGCTTCAGGGAGATACCTGGGATGAGGAAATCCTTTGAAAGAGTGCTTGGCATGAGGTAAGTCTATGAACAATGAAGAAAGAGAACAGATGGAAGCCTCAGAGGTGCGGGAGCTGCTTGCCAGCAAGCAGTATACAAGGCTCAGACAGCATTTCGAGGATTTAAACAACGCGGATATCGCGGCCGCCATAGAGGAGCTGGGAGAGGAGGATATGCTGAAGGTCTTCCGGATCCTGCCCAAGGCCATGGCCGCGGATGTCTTCGCCTATCTGGAATCCGATGAGCAGCAGTTTATCATCACCTCCCTGTCCACAAAGGATGCCGCGGGGATCATCGATAACCTGATGTCAGATGATGCGGCGGACCTTCTGGAGGAGATGCCCGCCAATATCGTGAAAAAGCTGCTTTCGGCGGCAAACCCTGACACCAGACGAGATGTAAACCACCTGTTACGTTATCCCGAGGACTCCGCCGGTTCCATCATGACCGTGGAGTACGTGGACTTAAAGGAAGACAGCACCGTGGAGGAGGCCATCGAACGGATCCGGAAGATCGGGCTGGACTCCGAGACCATCAATGTGTGCTATGTGCTGGACACCAGGCGGACCCTGGTGGGGACCGTGGCCTTAAGATATCTGCTGTTATCGCCTCCGGAGGAGAAAATCGGGGACCTGATGCATGAAAATGTCATCGCCTTAAACACCCTGATGGACCAGGAGGAGGTGGCCAGGCAGTTCCAGAAATACGACTTCACTGCCATGCCCGTGGTGGACAATGAAAACAGGCTTGTGGGCATCATCACCGTAGACGATATCATGGATATCCTCCAGGAAGAGGCCACGGAGGATATGGAAAAGATGGCCGCTATCGTGCCTTCGGACAAGCCTTATTTAAAAACAAACGTTTTTGAAACCTACCGCCAGCGTATTCCCTGGCTGCTTCTCCTGATGATCTCCGCCACCTTCACCTCCGGCATCATCCGCTCCTTCGAGGCGGCCCTGGCGGGCTATGTGGTGTTAAACGCCTATATTCCCATGCTGATGGACACCGGGGGCAACGCCGGCGGCCAGGCCAGTGTGACCATCATCCGCGGCCTTTCCCTGGATGAGATCGAATTTGCGGATGTGTGGCGGGTCATGTGGAAGGAGATCCGGGTGGCACTTTTGTGCGGAGTGACGCTGGCTGCCGCCAACTTCGTCAAGCTGCTGCTTTTGGATCATCTGGTGATCCCTGTGGCGGCGGTGGTGTGCCTGACCCTTGTGATGGCGGTGCTGATGGCCAAGATCATCGGCTGCACCCTTCCCATGGCTGCGAAGAAGCTGGGCTTTGATCCTGCGGTCATGGCCAGTCCCTTTATCACCACCATCGTGGACGCCCTGTCCCTGATCACCTATTTCCAGATCGCTTCCCATCTGCTCCATCTGACATGAAAGCTTTTCTTCGAAACCTGAAAGAACAGCCCGGCCCCATACTCCTGTTCGGAGGGTTATGGGGCTTTATCCTTTTGGGGAATCTGGCAGCCGTGGGAATTCCGGGCTTTGGGGATCTCTGGAGAGGATCGGGATTCCTGATAATCTCTACCATAATGGGAGGTATCTCCAGCCTTTTTCCCATTTCTCTGGGAGAAATGTCTATCATTATAGGAGTGTTATTGACCGCTGTTCTGCTGCCGGCCCTGATCCTTCGCTGGAAACCCTATCTGCTGTTTTACCTTTGGACCGTCACCATTGTCATAGCCCTTCTGACCTCCAACTGCTATATCCTCTACCACTGCTCCCATTTTCAGATCGAGAGCAGAAGGTATACCCTTGAGGAGCTGGGGCTCCTCCGGGATCATATCGTGGAGAGGGCAAACGCACTGGCAGAGGAGCTGCCCAGGGACGGATCGGGGAAGCTGATCCCCCCTCCGGATATTCCGGGAATGGCA
>CAMNLO010000343.1 GCA_946543095.1 uncultured bacterium | reverse complement strand
CCTTCCTTCTGGAGAAGCTGGGGGAGAAGCTGCTGTCCTGGAATAAGAGCTTTTAATCAGTAAAGGAAAAAGAAATGACTTCAAGAGAA
The DNA here is from genome assembly GCA_946543095.1 of uncultured bacterium. Taxonomy (GTDB): domain Bacteria; phylum Bacillota; class Clostridia; order Lachnospirales; family Lachnospiraceae; genus CAMNLO01. The sequence goes on along the minus strand of CAMNLO010000343.1, from coordinate 2,587 downwards.
AGAGTGCTGAATGCCATCCGGTTCAAACCGGTGGACTATATTCCCGTGAACGCGAAAAAGGAAGCCATGGCCCCTTCCGTGGTGGGCAGGAAGCTGAACAGGGATTATTTCCTGGACGGCCCCGGCGCCGCAGAAGCGGAGATCGCCCTGATGGAGATCGTGGATGATGATTTCTGCGTCACCACCTCCTCCGTCAGCGTGGCTCTGGGGACGGATGTGGAGTGGCCGGAAAATGATTATCCCCAGAGAAAAGCAGGGGTGATAAAGACCATGGAAGATGTGGAGGCCATGGGGGAATTCGATCCCTGGAAGAACGAATTCACTGCGGCAAGCCTGGAAACCGCCAGGATCCTGAAGCAGAAGCTGGGTGATGAGAAGGTCATCGAGACCGTGGTCAGCGGCGTGTTCAACACCGCCTCCGGCCTTGCGGGGATCGAGCATTTCATGCAGAGCCTGATCACGGACAAGCCCTTTGTGAAGGCGCTGTGCGATAAGGTGGTGGATGGGATGATCGCCTATGCAAAGGCTTTCAAAGAGGTGGGAGGAGATATTTTCTTTTCTCCCGACGCCTCCAGCTCCCCCTCCTGCATTTCCCCGAAGCTCTACGCCGAGCAGGCTCTGCCCCATCATATCCGGTGGGCCCGTGAGGTGAAAAAGCTGGGGCTTATATCCTGCTATCATCCCTGCGGAGGGGAGTATCCCATCATCGATATGATGAAGGACATCGACACGGATATCCTCTGGTTTTCCGATATGGTGGATCTCTCCGTGGCCCAGCAGATCTTCTACCGCAGAAAGGCGGTGGCGGGAGATGTCAGCGGACCGGATGTGCTGTTCCTGGGGAATCCTTCCTCCATTGACGAATACATAAAGAACAAATGCGCAAGCTTAAAGCATAAAAGCGGTGCCATGATCCACCCCGGCTGCGGCTTATCCCCGAATATCCCCATTGAGAACCTGAAGGCAATGGTGGATGCCACGAGGAAATACAGTGAGCTGGCAGGAGCGGAATAAAAAGGAGAGAATGCAATGAGTGCAGTCAGATCGAAAGAGGAGTTGCTTACCGCCATGGCGGATGCCGTCAGGGAGATGGAGGAAGAGGATGCCGCGGAGGTGTCCAAAGAGTATATCGAAGCGGGATATGACGCCTATGACGGCATCGAAGGCGGACTGGCGGAAGGCATTGGACAGGCCGGGGATCTGTTTGAGGAAGAGGAGTACTTTATCCCGGAGCTTTTAATGTGCTCGGAAGCCATGAATGCAGGCATTGATGTGCTGTCTCCCCATCTGAAGACCGCGGAGGCAGGCAACGAGAAGACCATCGTCATCGGCGTGGCGGAAGGGGACACTCACGATATTGGGAAAAACCTGGTGGCCCTTTTGTGTAAGGCGGCGGGCTTTAAGGTGGTGGATATCGGAAGGGATGTGCCGCCGGAGAAGTTTGTGGACAAGGCTATTGAAGAGAAGGCCTCCATCATCGCGGTGTCCACTTTGATGACCACCACGATGCCCAAGGTGGAAGCAGTGGTGGAGGAATTGAAGAAACGGAATGTGAGGGAGCAGTTTAAGGTCATGGTGGGGGGCGCTCCCATTTCCCAGGCCTTCTGCGATAAGATCGGCGCCGACGGCTACACGGCCAACGCTTCGGAAGCGGTAAGGCTGGCAAAGCGCCTGGCAGGGATCACGGTTTAGTTCCCGGAAAAACATGGAAGAAAAGATCGTCTTAAACAAGGTCTCCTATTCCTATAACGGATGGGACAAAAAAGACAGAGAATCACAGGAGGCACTGCAGGATATAAGCTTTTCCGTCCGTGACGGGGAACTGGTCTCCATCGTAGGCCCCAGCGGCTGCGGAAAATCCACCTTGCTGGACCTGATCTCCGGGCTGATCAAACCCACAAAGGGGGAGATCCTCATCGGAGGAAAGCCTGTGGAGGGGGTCAGCATGGACTGCGGAGTCGTGCATCAGGGGTATCAGCTCTTTCCCTGGAGAAGCGTCAGAAAGAACGTGGAATTCGGCCTGGAGCTGAGAAATGTCCCGGAGCAGGAAAGACGGCGGATCAGTGACAGGCTGATCAAAATGGTGAGCCTTACAGGTTACGAGGACGCCTTTCCGGGCAGGCTTTCCGGCGGGATGAAGCAGAGGGTGGCTATCGTCAGGGCCCTGGCCTATGACCCGAAGGTGCTTTTGATGGATGAGCCCTTTGCGGCCCTGGATCCCAGGACCAGGGAGATCCTGCAGGATGAGCTTTTAAACATTTTGAATCTGGAGCATCCCACCATCCTGTTTGTTACCCATGATATCAGGGAGGCGGTGTCCATTTCCAACCGAGTGGTGGTGCTTACCCCCTCTCCCGGCAGGGTGCAGGAGATCCTGGAGATCCCGTTCCCGGCGGAGCACAGGGTGGAGGAGGTCAGGAATCTTCCGGAATTTGAACGCCTCATCAGGCATCTGTGGGAACAGTACAGGCTGTCAGGGGAGCCGGAGGAGAGCGCAGCCTTAAGCGCGGAGCTGTAAATCAGATGGAGGAAAGTATGGAAAAAGCAGTGAGCCGAAGCCATGAAATCCGGCCGTGCTTGCACGAGC
>CAMNLO010000342.1 GCA_946543095.1 uncultured bacterium | reverse complement strand
TTCTGCGGGGCGGAGCTTGTGAATGATACCGGAAATGTGTGGTACAGGATTCCATCCAGGGAGCTGGAGGAAATTCATATTCAGTATAACCCTGACAGCATATGGGTAAAGCGTATCAAGGAGCTTTACCGCGTGGGGCTTGAACGTTGGGATGGGCAGGTGGTCATGAGCATGCCGGATCTTGGGGGCTTCCAGGATGTGATTGCCAACTTTGCAGGCACGCAGGAGCTTTTAATGTCGTGCGCTGCTGCCCGGGACGATGACGAAGAGGAAGATGCTCAGCTGCGCCGGCTGCAGGGTGAGGTCTACCATGCATGGATGGAGGCGTATAAAGATCTTGAGAAGGTGCTGTCATCTTACGGGAATCCCGGATATACAGATTGGGGAGGGATCCTTAGCAGTACGCCTTCTTATATTCTTCAGGATGATTTTGCATATATGATCGGCCCGGATCTTTTCAGGGCGTATGGATATCCGGAGATCAGGCAGGCATGTATGGATCTGGATCACACCATTTATCATCTGGACGGACCGGGGAATCTTAACCACTTGCCGCTCCTTTTAGAGGATCAGAACCTGGATGCCGTTCAGTGGGTTTATGGGGAAGGGCAGCCTGGCGCGAGACATTGGATGGACGTATATGATAAAATATATGAGGCAGGTAAAGCCATTGAATGTATTGGCGACAGGGAAGACTTCATTGCGCTTCGCAGCAGATATGGTGGGAGAGTATTTTATCAGTGCACTGTGGACAGTAAAGACAATTTCGCCATGCAGCTTGAGCCTGTGAAGGATTGTATTCACAGTTACCGGATATTCCAGGCAGGTGAGCTCAAGGAAGCGAAGGAACTTACGAAATGTGCGGACAAGTGATGGCAGACGCGAAAGAGACCAGAAGATTTGCGTAGACAGGTGCTGCATATAAGACTGGCAGCACTAAGGTGTCCGGATATTAAAGGAGATTTGATGGAGATGAGAAGGCAGGAGTATACGGTCGGAGATATGCTTTTGATCTATACGGAAGATGAAAGCGGGCATATGGGGTTTTCTTTGCAGCCGGAGGGCTTTGATGAACCTGGGACTTCACTGCTAAGCGCACAGGACAGTTGTGTACAGGTGCGGCTTGAGGGAGATGATTATCCGAACGGGTTTGCGAACGGTCATACTTTCCATGGAAGCCAGACTGCTGCAATGCTCAGGCTTAAAGAGCAGTTCGCGGTGAGAGAAAACCGGAAGATCACGGTCCATACCCTCCTTAGCGATGGCCGGGTTGAAGCAGATTTCGTTGTGTGGGGATATGAGGATGGCGACTGGATCGAAGCATCAACGGCCATCCGAAATCTGACGGATGAGCCGGTCCGTTTGGAATTGCTCAGTTCATTTTGCCTTGGCGGGATCTTCCCATCCCTCACGGAAAAGGATGCAGGTGCGATGCGTGTTTGCAGGCTGAGAAGCCGCTGGAGCGCAGAAGGCAGAATGGAAAAGATTCCGCTTGAAGATCTGCAGCTGGAGAAAAGCTGGGCGGGATATGGGGTCGCTGCAGAACGATTCGGACAGACAGGCGGAATGCCGGTCCGGAAATTTTTCCCGGTGACGGGAATTGAGGATTCGGCCTCTGGAAGGACCTGGTGTGCAAGGTTGGCAGTTCCTTCTTCCTGGATGATGGAGGTATACCGAAGGACCGAAGAGGTGGTGATCTCTGGCGGCCTCCCAGACCTTGATTTCGGACACTGGAGAAAGTCACTGGGCTCCGGGGAAAGCTTTACCACGCCTGCTGCTGTGCTGACGGTATGCAGGGGTGACTTTGATGAGAGCCTGCGCCGGATGATGCACCACGAAACGATCACGAAAGAAGCAGAAGAAACAGGGAAGCTGCCGGTCATCTTTAATGAATACTGTTCCACTTGGGGAAATCCTTCGCAGGAAAGTGTCATAAAGACTCTGGGGGTGTTAAAAGAAAAAGACATTGATTATTTTGTGATCGACGCCGGGTGGTACGCCAACGAGCATGGGGGCTGGGAAATGAACATGGGAGACTGGATCGTCAATCGCAGGCTGTTTCCCAATGGCCTTAGAGTCTGTGCAGATGCAATCAGGCAGGCCGGGATGATCCCCGGTCTTTGGTTCGAGCTGGAGATCGCCGGGAGGGATTCCCTTGCCTTCCATAAAGAGGATATGCTTCTTAAGAGGGACGGACACGTAATCACCGTGGGAAGCAGGCGCTTTTTCGACATGAGGAAGGAAAAAACACGCTCGTACCTTCACGAACGTGTGACGGATGCATTAAAGGACAACGGATTTGGATATCTGAAGATCGACTACAATGACAGCCTTGGCATGGGGTGTGATGATGAAGACGGAATAGGCGAAGGATTGCGAAAGCAGATTCAATGCTCTCTAAGCTTCCTGCGGGAAATGAAAGAAAAATACCCGGAACTGAAAATAGAAGACTGCTCCTCCGGCGGGCATCGCCTGGAAACATCCTTCATGGAGGCAACGGATTTTGTTTCCTTTTCCGATGCGCATGAGGAGAAAGAGATACCGGTGATCGCTGCAAATCTCCACCGGGTCGTCCAGCCTTCCCGCAGCGAGATCTGGGCGGTTATCAGGGCGGGGGACGACGATCGGCGGCTTAGATACTCTCTTTGCAATACGTTTTTAGGCGTCATGTGCCTGTCCGGA
>CAMNLO010000341.1 GCA_946543095.1 uncultured bacterium | reverse complement strand
ATGAAGAGTGATCCGCCCCGCCTGCGTGGGGCGGATTTCTTGTATTACGCCGCGTATTTTGATAGAATGCCCACTATGAACGAGAAGATATTCAAAACCCTGGAATTTGATAAGGTGCTCTCCATGCTGGCGGAGGAGGCAAGCTCGGAAGCAGGCCGGGCAAGATGTCTTGCCTTAAAGCCCCAGGTGTCCAAAACAGAGATCGAAAAGCTGGGGACCCAGACGGAGGATGCCCTCCAGAGGGCTTTCCGGGAGACGCCTCCGGAATTCAGGGCCGTAAAGGATTTCAAATCACTGACCATCGCCCTGGAGGCGGAGGCCATCCTGGGAATGGGGGAGCTGCTTTCCCTGGCATATTTTCTGGAGAACACCGGACAGGTGAAGCAGTACGGCGCTTCCAGAGAAGAAGCGGATTCCCTGACGCCCTTCTTCGAGATCCTGGATCCGGTGAGAGGGCTTTCCACCGAGATCCTGCGCTGCATCGCAGATCCGGAGACCATGTATGATGATGCCTCACCGGAGTTAAAACGGATCCGCCAGGGCATCGGACGGGCGGAGGAAAAGGTCCGCTCGGAGCTCACCAGAATCGTGAACAATTCCCGGGAGTTTCTGCAGGACGCAGTGGTCACCATGCGAAACGACCGCTTCTGCATCCCCGTGAAGGCGGAATACGCAAAGCAGCTGCCGGGCATGGTCCACGACACCTCCGGCTCCGGCTCCACCTATTTTATCGAGCCGGCCTCCGTTGTAAACCTAAACAATCAGATCCGGGAGCTGCAGATCGCGGAAAAGAAGGAAATGGAGCGGATCCTGCAGGAGCTTTCCATCAAGGCCTCCGCCTATGTGGAGGAGATCCGGGAGAATGTCCGGGTCATGATCATCCTGGACGTGATCTTTGCCAAGGGGCGGCTGGCGTTAAAAATGAACGCCGTGAAGCCGGTGCTCAGAGAGGATTCCTGTATGAACCTGAAGGGGGCAAGGCATCCCCTTCTGGATCCGAAGAAGGTGGTGCCCATCGACGTGTCCCTGGGGGAGGAATTCGACCTTCTGGTGATCACGGGACCCAATACCGGCGGCAAGACCGTCACCTTGAAAACGGTGGGGCTCCTCTGCCTCATGGGCCAGGCGGGGCTCCATATCCCCGCAAAGTCCCTGTCTTCCATTACGGTGTTCACGGAGATCTACGCGGACATCGGGGACGAGCAGAGCATCGAGCAGAGCCTGTCCACCTTTTCCGGCCATATCAAAAGCATTGTGGAGATCCTGGCTCACGCAAACAGGCGCTCCCTCTGCCTCTTCGACGAGCTGGGGGCGGGAACGGACCCCATCGAGGGCGCGGCGCTGGCCCAGGCGATTTTGGAGGACCTCCACCGCCGCCACATCCGGACCCTGGCCACCACCCACTACAGCGAGTTAAAGACCTACGCCCTGGAAACAGAGGGAGTGGAGAACGCCAGCTGTGAATTCGACGTGGAGACCTTAAAGCCCACCTACCGCCTGATCATCGGACTGCCGGGGAAATCCAACGCCTTTGCCATTGCGGAAAAGCTGGGGATTCCCTCCCAGATCATAAAGGCCGCTGAGAAGCATATCGACAGACGGGACAAGGGCTTTGAGGACATCATTGCCGAGCTGGACAAGAGGCGTGCCGAAATGGAAGCAAAGAGCAAGGAGCTGGAGCAGCTGGAGGAGGAGAGCGGAAAGCTGAAGGAAAAGCTTTCCAGGCAGAATGAAAAAATGACCTCCGCCAGGGAGCGGATCCTGTCCGAAGCCAACAGGGAAGCCAGGGAGCTTTTGCAGGAGGCGAAGCGCATCGCGGACGAGGGCATCAAGAGCTTTAGGAACATGGACGGAAACACCACGATCCGCGAACTGGAGGACCGGCGGGCAAGGATCCGGAAGGCTCTGGACAAAACCGGAAACAGCGTGGTGCTGGGGGAGGAGGTGGAGACCGGCCGGAAGGTGTCCCCGGAAAAGCTGCGGCTTGGGGACACGGTAAAGATCGTGAACATGGGGCTCACCGGCGAGATCGTTTCCCTGCCGGATAAAAAGGGAAACTGCGCCGTCATGTGCGGCAGCCTCCGCACCCAGACAAAGGCGGAGAATCTGCTGTTCATAAAGCATGCGAAAAAGCAGGAGGAGGCGCCGAAGAGAACTGTGGCCACAGGGCCGTCCAAGGCCATGTCCATCTCTCCCGAGATCAATCTCATCGGCATGACCACGGACGAAGCCCTGTTTGAGCTGGACAAATACCTGGATGATGCCTATCTCTCAGGCCTTCCCAGCGTCCGCATCGTCCACGGAAAGGGCTCCGGGATCCTACGGGATGCGGTCAGAAGGCGGCTTCGGAAGGTGCAGTATGTGGAAAGCTTCCGGGCGGGAGAATTCGGCGAAGGGGATGCCGGGGTGACAGTGGCGGTGTTCCGGGCATAGTTTATCCCGCACTTCGCGCTCGATGATGAGCAGTCGCCAAAGTGCCCTCTTTGGATGCAGGCATCCGGAGGGCATCCTGGCTTGTTGTAATCAAAGAAGAAGGGCTGCCGGATGGCAGCCCTTTCTGATTCAGCCTTGATTATTTGTAGTAGTCCTCACCATACACGCCGGGACGATCTGTGTAGTGATCTCTCCTGGCTAACAGGAAGCACCAGTAGGTGGTCCCTGTTTCGGGATCCCGCCAGAAAGC
>CAMNLO010000340.1 GCA_946543095.1 uncultured bacterium | reverse complement strand
GGGACCCAGATGCGGGCCGTCGGGGAGGTCATGAGTATCGGCAAGAACTTCAAGGAAGCCTTTCAGAAGGCCATCCGTTCCCTGGAAAACGGCCGCTACGGCCTGGGCCATGCGAAGGATTTCGATTCCCTGGGGAAAAAGGAGCTGTTAAAGCGTCTTACCTTCCCCAGCTCGGAGCGCTATTTCCTGATCTATGAAGCCTTAAGGGCCGGCGCCACCGTTGATGAGATCCACGAGCTCACGAAGATCAAGACCTGGTTTTTAGAACAGATGAAGGAGCTTGTGGAGGAGGAAGAGGAGCTTGCGAAGGCAAAGGGAAAGCTTCCTTCGGACAAGGCTCTTACGGATGCGAAGCAGCATGGGTTTTCCGATAAATATTTAAGCCAGATCCTTCAGATTCCGGAGCAGGAGATCAGGGAAAAACGCCTTGCCCTGGGCTGCACACAGCATTGGCAGGGGGTCCATGTTTCCGGCACGGAAAACAGCGCCTATTATTATTCCACCTACAACGGTGAGGACAGCGATCCCGTGGATCCGGATGCGAAAAAGATCATGATCCTGGGCGGTGGCCCGAACCGCATCGGCCAGGGCATCGAATTCGACTACTGCTGCGTCCATGCCGCCATGGCCTTAAAGAAGCTGGGCTTCGAGACCATTATCGTAAACTGCAATCCCGAGACCGTTTCCACGGACTACGACACCTCCGACAAGCTCTATTTCGAGCCCCTGACGGTGGAGGATGTGTTAAGCATTTATAATAAGGAAAAGCCCCTGGGTGTCATCGCCCAGTTCGGCGGCCAGACCCCTTTGAACATCGCTGCGGAGCTCAAAAGGAACGGGGTGAACATCCTGGGCACCTCTCCCGAGGTCATCGACCTGGCGGAGGACAGGGACCAGTTCCGTGCCATGATGGATAAGCTGGGGATCCCCATGCCCGAGAGCGGCATGGCCACCAATGTGGAGGAAGCCATTGCAATAGCGGGGCAGATCGGCTATCCCGTGATGGTGCGTCCCTCCTATGTGCTGGGAGGCAGAGGCATGGAAGTGGTCTACGACGACGATTCCATGACGGAATACATGAACGCCGCCGTGGGGGTGACCCCGGACCGCCCGATCCTCATCGACCGTTTCTTAAATCACGCCCTGGAGTGCGAGGCGGATGCCATTGCCGACGGGACCCACGCTTTTGTGCCGGCGGTGATGGAGCATATCGAGCTGGCGGGAGTCCATTCCGGGGATTCCGCCTGCATCATTCCCTCCGTGCATATTTCTCCCGAAAACGTGGAGACCATTAAGGAATACACCAGGAAGATCGCGGAGGAGATGCATGTGAAGGGCTTAATGAACATGCAGTATGCCATCGAGAACGGAAAGGTCTTCGTTCTGGAGGCGAATCCCAGGGCATCCCGCACCGTGCCCCTGGTGAGTAAGGTCTGCGACATCCGCATGGTGCCCATCGCCACGGATATCATCACCCGTGAGCTCACGGGCAGGGAATCCCCCCTGAAGGATATGAAGGAGCACAAGATCCCTTATTACGGCGTCAAGGAAGCAGCCTTCCCCTTCAATATGTTCCCGGAGGTGGATCCGGTGCTGGGGCCCGAGATGCGCTCCACCGGCGAGGTGCTGGGGCTTTCCGATTCCTACGGCGAAGCCTTTATCAAGGCCCAGGAGGCGGTGCAGTCCCCCATTCCCATGGAGGGATCCGTTCTGATTTCCATGAACGATAAGGATAAGGCGGAGATGATCGCCGTGGCAAAGGGCTTTCATGAGGACGGGTTTCAGATCTACGCCACCGCCGGGACCCACAAGGCCCTGGAGGAAGCCGGGATCCCGTCTGTTCATGTGAAAAAGCTGTATGAGGGCAGGCCCAATGTCTACGATATGATCACCAACAAGGAGATCGACCTGGTGGTGAATTCACCGGTGGGGAAGATCGAGAGCATCTACGACGACAGCTACCTGCGAAAAGCCTCCATCAAGGCCAAGACCCCTTACATCACCACAGTGGCGGCTGCAAGGGTCACCGCCGAGGGGATCCACTACGTGAAGACCCATAAGGAGGCGGAGGTGATGTCCCTGCAGGAGATGCATAAAAAGATAGAGGAACAGTGAGCCGGAGCCTCCTCCATGGAGCCGGAGGTTTCGAGAAACGACATGGGAATACGGGCTGGAGGCAGCACAGGGAAAGCAGCGAAGCAGAAGCTGTGGGTATGGAAAGAAACAGGATAAGAAAAAGGGGAGCCGCATGGCTCCCCTTTTACAGCACTTCCGCTCTGTGCTTGATGTTTTCCTTGAAGTTGATGACCTTGTGGTCGTATTCCGTGTCCATCAGGGCGGAGTGGATCATGAAATCCGCGCTGGCTCTGTTGATGGCAATGGGAATGTCGTAGACCTCAGCGATCCTCATCAAAGCCTTCACATCCGTATCATGGGGCTGGGCCGTTAAGGGATCCGCAAAGAAGATGATGAAGTCCACCTTGCCCTCCACGATCTTGGCGCCGATCTGCTGGTCGCCTCCTAAGGGGCCCGAATTATAGCCTCTTACGGGGAGTCCGGTGCGGTCTGTGATCATTTTTGCGGTGGTGCCCGTGCCGCACAGGAAATGGCATTTTAAGATCTCCTGGTTTGCCTCGCACCAGTCCAGGATCTCCGCCTTCTTATTGTCGTGGGCGATGAGTGCGAT
>CAMNLO010000339.1 GCA_946543095.1 uncultured bacterium | reverse complement strand
TGCGGACGGTGCCGCGGCACTGCGCGGCTTGAACCGGCTTTACGGACTTGGGATGGACACAATGGAATTGGAAACGATCGGCGTGAAGCTGGGGGCGGACATCCCGTTTCTGATCTCCGGAGGCCGGCAGCAGGTGCGGGGGATCGGGGAGCAGCTTACTCCCCTTCCGGAAATGGGGGGCGGCGCCATTTTGATCGCCAAGCCGGCAGAATCCGTCAGCACCCCCTGGGCCTACCGGGAGTATGACCGGATCATGGCCGAGGCACAGGGCGAGAAACCCGGCGAGGCGGGGTTCAGCTATGAAAACGAGAACCGTGCTGAATCAACCCCGCCGCAGCCCGTCAATGACCTGGAGAAGGCGGTGCTGCACCACTATCCCGCCATCGCGGCGCTGAAGCGGTTTATGAAGGACCACGGAGCGTCCCTGTCTTTGATGTCCGGCTCCGGCTCCGCTGTGTTCGGTGTGTTTGATACGCGGAAGGAGGCGGAGAAGACCGCGGTGGCCCTGGAAGCCTCTGATTTTGTGAAGGACCTGGAGGGGATCTGGGTGACGGAGCCCGTGGCCCGATATAGTTAACATAACTCGACGCGGACGTATGCAAGAATGAAGCTGCCTGCCGAGTTTTAGAATAGGCAATACATTAGTTAACATAACTCTCCGCCAAAAAATATGCAGCAGCAGATGTACAGCCCGGCGCGAAGCATCCCGCAATTCAGAGAGAAGTCAGGCAATACAGTGATCCATGAAGAAGTCCGGATGCCGAAGCATCCCGGGTCGCAATATAGAGGAACAGCATGCAGAATACCAACCCACAAAATCCCGCAGCCAACCGCCCCATCGGCATCTTCGATTCCGGCATCGGCGGCTTTACGGTGATGGCGGAGATCATGAAGGCCCTGCCCCATGAATCCCTGATCTATTTCGGGGACACCGCAAGGGTTCCCTACGGCAGCAAGTCGAAGGAGACCGTGACCCGCTATTCGGAGCAGATCAGCGGTTTTCTTATGGAGAAGCAGGTGAAGGCCATCGTGGTGGCCTGCAACACTGCCTCCGCCTGTGCACTGGATGCGCTGGTGAAAAAGCTGCCGGTCCCGGTGATCGGCGTCATCGAGCCCGGGGCAAAGAGCGCCGCGGCGGCCACGGAAAACGGCAGGATCGGCGTTATCGGGACGGAGGCCACCGTAAAAAGCGGTGCCTATCCGGAGATCATAAAGAGCCTGAATCCGGAGGCGAAGGTCTTTGCCAAGGCCTGCCCCCTCTTTGTGCCCCTGGTGGAAGAGGGCTGGGCCGAGGATGTGGTGACGGAGCGAGTGGCCGAGCGGTATCTGGACAAGCTTCTGATGAAGAATATTGACACCCTGATCCTGGGCTGCACCCACTATCCCCTGTTAAAGCGGATCATCGGGGATGTGTGCGGCAGGAATGTGACGCTGGTGAACCCGGCCTTTGAGACCGCAAGAAAGCTGGGGGAGCTTTTGCAGGAGAAGGGACTTCTGCACGAGGCGGGGAAGGATGCGGCAGCGAAGGTGTCCCACGAGTATTATTGCAGCGACGATCCGGAGCGGGTGGCCCGTTTCGCGGAATCCTTTTTGGGAGAGGGGGGCATAAGCCCCTGTATGGTAAGTTTATGAGCAGAAAGAGAAATGTGCTGATCGCCATCAAGGGCATGCAGTTTCTGGCCGGCGGCGATGAGCAGGAGGAGATCGAAACCGTAAACCGGGGAACGCTTCGCAGCGAAAAAGGGAAGCTTCTTCTGGAGTTTGACGAGGTCTACGAGGACACACCGGAGGTGACCCACACCCAGCTGAGGGTGACAGACGACGAGCTGCTTCTGACCCGCACCGGCTTCATCAATGTGGAGATGGATTTTACCGTGGGGAAAAAGAGCCTTTCCCTCTATAAGCTGCCCTTCGGAGAGATCCTTCTGGGCATAGACACGGAAAATGTTTCCGTAATGGAAACGCCTGAAGGCATAAGCATTCAGGCGGATTACAGCATGGAGATCAATTATCAGTTTTTAACGGACTCCAGTCTGAAGATCGAAGTCACTTTTATTTAACGGGCTTTGCCCCGGCCTTTTCCTGGAGCTTTTCCACCCAGGCCCTGAAGCCCTTCTTCGGAGCCTGCACGGCGGTCCTGTTCTTGCCGTGGAGGCCCTTCACCTCCATGATGTAGATCCCGCTGACCACTGCCTTCACCTCTTTCTTCACCGGCACGTCGTCAAAGATCTTGTCGTCGCAGATCAGGCTCATGACCTTGGGACCCACCTTTGCTTTCACGATGGGCAGCTTCTGAAAGCGGCCGTACCAGGGCATCTGCTCCGTTACCATGGCAGGAAGCCCGGAATCCTGAAGCTTCAGCCGCTTTTTATCAATGACCAGCATGCTGATGGTCTGCTTGTACTGGGCAAGCTGCTCTTCCTGCTCCGCCTGCTTCTTTTCCGCCTTCTTTCCGATAAAATACAGGCCTACGATGGCACCGATCAGGGCTGCCAGGATCACAAGCATGACGATCAGATGCACGGGTACTTCGAGAAAGATTCCGGCGGCTAAAAGGATCACGGGATAGTTCATATGGATAATTCCTCCGAAAAGACGGTCTGAATCCGGTTTTTTTAAGTCATAACTCGAAATACTATACCACAGGCCATTTAAATTTACCATGGATTTTTTCGCATATAATAAGTA
>CAMNLO010000338.1 GCA_946543095.1 uncultured bacterium | reverse complement strand
AAAAGGCCCCAAACAGGCAGCTGAGGAAGGCTGTCAGGAAAACCCTGGCCGGGGTCTTTATGGCCAGCGCCATCATAGTGGCGGCGATCCCCGCCCAGGACACCACGGCTAAGATCACTGAGACGGAGACCACGGAAACGGTCAGCGCCTTTCAGAATTCCGTGGGCTCCGGCAGCATCTCATATCTCTCCGGTATCGGAAGCACTGCCCTGGACGCCCAGGTGGTGAATGAGATCAGCTCGGAATCCGATTATATCTATTACAACGGAAAGCCAGGCACCACGAGCTCCACATCCATGGTGATCTCCAACGGCTATTTCGACTGGCAGTTCAATTTCTTTACCAAGGATTTCAACGGCCGGGGCTATGCTATCATCTATCGCTATAACGACAGAGAGGACAAGGATCTGGTGGATATCCCGGACGAGCTTGTGACCGGCTACCACTATGTCAGCGGCGAGACCTATAACAATACCTTTATCAGCATGACGGAATCGGAGGGCGTGAAGATGTCCTTCGATTCTTCCAACAAGACCGTGGAGACGGATTCCTCCAGATATCTCACCGACAGGATCAAATACGAGTATATCAAGCCCGGGGCCACTGTAACGGACAGGATGAACGGCTACGCCAGATCCGTTATGTTCGAATATGAGACCGCAAAGGGCTATGCGGAGCGGTACGCGGAGCAGATCCAGAACTATTTGGAGGAATACGCCTCCAGGGACACAGAGATCAAGGATCTTCAGAGACAGGTAGATGAGCTTCAGAAGGGCTCGGATCCGGACAAGGACCAGAAGATCGCGGATCTGCAGCTGATGATCAGCACCAAGCAGCTGGAGCTGACAGATTATGAGTCCTCCGCCGCTCCGGGGGATCAGGAATACACCTTTGATAACCTGTTTTCCCAGAGCTCCAACCGGGATGAGGAGCTGTATGAGCTGTTCTGCGATCTGGCAGCCAGAGGCATGGTCACCATGGGAAAGGACGACACCGGGGCTGAAGAGGATCTTTCCTTCCTGGTGGACGGTACCTCAGAATGGAAGAGGGCATCCCTGGAGAAGGCAAAAAAGTATGTGGAAGACACCGGCTATGTGGATGTCTTTATCCTGAAGATCATCAAGAACGATGACGGGAAATTTGAAACCGACGATAACGGATATGCCTGCTCCGGCACCTATCCTATCTACGGCATCGGGGCTTATTACGCCCGCTCCGCCAACAGCACCGACGTGGACGATTCCGCAGCGGGCGGCAATATCAGAGGAGCCTTCCAGAACGTCAGCAACGTAAAGAATGTCACCATGGGCAGCGGCGTACAGAAGATAGGGCCCTATGCCTTCTATAACTGCAATTTCCTGACCTCCATCGATATGCCGAACACCCAGAGTATCGGTGCCAGAAGCTTCTACCACTGCACCCAGCTTCAGAGGGTCACCATGGCAAGAGGAACCCAGTCCATCGGGACCGAGGCTTTCTACGGCTGCACCAACTTAAGGGACTGTGGCACCCAGGAAAGCACCGGAGGATTTGTGGTCCCCTCCAATGTGTACAGGATCGGCGTGGGAGCCTTTGCCAACTGCTCCAATCTCCCCTCCATCAATATGGAGGAACTGAGCACGGACTGCGATATCTATGATTACGCTTTCTTTGACTGCGGCGGCCTGAATTCCGTGGCCATGAACACGGACAAGATCTACAGCATCGGCAACGCGGCCTTTGCCCTTTCCACCATGGGAGGCTCAGGGGATCTGAGAAAGGTGGAGATGCCCAATGTCAGGAGCGGGCCCAAGGATTACACCCGTTTTTCCGAGTCCAACTATTCTCCCTCGGCATACACTGTTACTCCGGCCTGTTACGGGGATTATATGTTCTATAACAGAAGCCTTCTGGAGGAGGTGGATATTCCGGGAAATTACAGCGGGGATGAGGGAAGTCCGGTCTATCTCTACGACAATTTCCTGGGGAACTGCTCCAATATGAAGCTACTGCATTTCAATGATACGGACGGAAAGAAGTGCAGCTATGTGAAATTCAACGGCGACAATCTCTTTGCCGGCATTGGCTACGACGAATCCAATGTGTTTTATGTCTATGGTCCGAAGAACACGGTAAAGGGAGGCAATTCCATGCCTGAGCCCAGAAGATGTACCCTGGGCTCCACCTGGGGCGGCAGCGGCACCGGACACGAATATGTGCCCTATGTGTTCAAGGACGGGGGAGAGACCTGTTATGAGACCCAGGAGGGGAATTACTATCTGACGGTGAATTCCTCCGGAACTCTGGTCTCCTGCATCTACGCGGACGCCTCCGCCGCCAGCACGGTCCTGACCATTCCCGCAAAGGTGGGGGATCAGCAGGTCAAAGCCCTGGGAAGCGGCTGCTTTGATTCCGACACCACTCCAAACGTGAAGACCACGGTGGAAAAGCTCATCATCGAGAACGATTCCATCAGCGAGATCGGTGAAGAAGTATTTAAGGACTTTTCAAAGCTCAGCAAGGCCATCATCGGCAACAGCGTTACCGCTATCCGGAGGAACGCCTTTGCCAACTGCCCGAATCTGGTGGATATCGAATTCAATCATACCGCTCCGGACCACCTGAGCATCAATGTGGAGGACGGGGTATTTGAAACCGGCGGCACGAAGCTGACCCTCCACGGACCCATCACCACCGCCTTCGGTCCCTATA
>CAMNLO010000337.1 GCA_946543095.1 uncultured bacterium | reverse complement strand
CCATGGCCATGTCATAGGTATAATAGCGGTTTTGCTCCTCCCGGATGGCATCCAGATGCTGGTAGGCCTTCCCATAGCCGGAGTTTTCGCTGTCTTTTTTGTCCGTTTCGGGCTGTTTTTCCTCTCCCGTCCCGGCCTGCTCCGTCCCGGGGGCCGCTTCCTGATCGTCACCGGGCTTCCCGGGGGCTTCCTGCTCCGTGTCCGCTTCCCGATCCTTCACCGCTTTCCTGCCGGCGTCCACGGATGCGCCTTCCGCCGCGGGCGCGGCGACACGGTTTTTGATGGCGTCCATGTTTACGCCGAGTTCAAATGCCAGAAACAGGGAGGCTGCCGCCGCCAGGGCCGGGAACACATATTTTGCAATGCCCTTTTTCTTTCCGGATGGTTCCGCGTATCCCGCATCTTCCGGCACGGACGCGCACCGCTCCCTCTTTTCCTCTTCACTCATATTCTCTATCCTCCGCTTCATATTTTCCGGAAGAAGGGCTTCCGGAAGCGCTGCCTCCTGCCCTTTCAGTCTGTTTTCCAATTCCTTTTCCAATGCCTTGTCATCCATCTTATCCCCAAGCCTCCTTTTGCCGGACCTGATCTTCCTGTTTCCTCCGCTGCCTTCACCCGCCGCTTCCGGCAGCGCCTCTGCCGACCAGCCTCTCCCGCATCTTTCCCAGTGCCCTCGAATATTTCGAGCGCACCGTACTGCGGTTCAGTCCCAGAAGATACGCGATCTCGCCGCTGTCCTTCTCCCCGTACACTGTCATGGCAACGATCTGCCTCTCCTCCTCCGAAAGAGCCTGAAAAGCGAAGAGGATCTCATCCTGCAGCTCTGCCTGCCTTAATCCCTCTTCCTCTTTTCCCAGACTGTCCGCATATTCCTCCACGGGGGCGGGGGAGAGCTGTTCCCTGCGGGATGCGTATTCCGCCAGCTGCCGCTTCAGCTTATTGGAAAGGATCCGGAAGATCCAGCCCCGGAAAGCCTTTTCCTCTCTCAGCTTTCCGATCCCCGCGTAGGCATCCAGGACTGTGTCCGAAACGATGTTTTCCGCGTCCCCTTCATTCCCCAGAGTGTACAGGGCTGTGCGGTAGAGATCCCTGCAGATCATGCCGTAGAGCTCCGCAAAGGCTTCGGATGCGTCCGCCCCGCCCTGTTTCGCCCTTCGTACCAGTTCCAGTTTATTCTGTTCCATATGCGATCCCTCGAGTCCTTTTCATTCTCGCCGCAGCCGCGGCGCAGCTCATTTTGCCCCGGCGCTGTATGTTAAGGAAACGCTGATTAAAGCGTTTCCCCCGCCGGATTCGGGTCGCGAAGCGACATATTTCCGTTCCGAATCCCAAGCTTTGCTGCGCAAAGCATGCGATCCCCCGGAGGGGCTAAGGAAATGCTGAATTATTCAGCATTTCCTTAATTGAAAGCTTATCGATATGCTTCTGACTATATAGTGTGGAAAACTTTCGGAAGTGTTGCATCTGTCCGGAAAATCATCTTGAAAAATATCCTGAATTATCTACCGCGTAAACAGCTGCTTCCACCGAAGCGCGGTCGTGCTTTCGCACTCCTGTGAGCGCCTGTCCGGCGTCCACCTGACGCTCAACATGTTCTGCGGTTCCCATGGTCAAAGCCGAAAACGGGATCAATCACAGATTCTCCTGCTGCCCTCTCATCATGGCCTCCCCCGCTCCGATCATGATAAACAGATAGGGGTAGTTCATGACCATATCGAAATTCAGAATCCCGTAAACCAGATATGCGCATATGGGAAATAAGAACATCGGCAGGGCCGGATCCTTCCTAAACAGGTGTTTCTGTGAACGGAGAAAGGTCCTCATCAGCCAGATCATGGCAGCCAGCCCCAGGATCCCGATATTCACCAGCTCCGTGATAAAGATGTCGTGGCCGTTGGTGAGCCTTGCGCCGTTAAAAGGAGCGACGATCTCCGCGGTCCTGCTATAGCCATTGTACAGAAATGAGGAAAAGCCGTCGGGGCCCACGCCGATGAGCTTCCGGAACAATCCCATTTCCCCGAACATCCCCAGGCTCCCTCTCCAGATCAGGCCTCTGGAGGAGCCATAGGCATCGTTTAAGGCAAACAGGGAGCCCTCTCCCAGAAAACCCATGAATTCCGGATTTCTCCCCCTGATCAGGATCACAATGAGATACAGCACCGCCAGGGACACCAGTGTGATGCTCAGGATACCGCGTACTTTTTTGTGCTCCGCGATCCGAAAGCCTCTGCCGGGAAATATCCTGGGAAAAACACTGTTCAGCGCGATGACAAGTATCGCAATGAACAGCCAGAACAGGTTATTGCCCATGGGCCAGGGTCTGGTGAAAAAGTCCAGCACATCATCCGTTTCATGATCAAAGGGAAGGATCAGTCTCAGGATTCGCATGAGCCAGAGGGCGCATATAAACAGATTCAAAAGCTGAAGGAAACGGCGGAACCGCCCATTGGACAAAAAGGAAATGCAGAAGGATAAATACAAAAGGACTGCCAGCACCAGGAAACAGCTCTGGGCACCGCACACCAGGCCAAAGGAAAATCCGATGATCAGATACAGAGAGAGCATCCTCAGCCTGCTGCGCTGCCTCGTCTGCAGAAATACATAGATCCCCACCGGAAAGGTCACACTGTAGAAGCCCGCGAACCAGTCCACGTTGCCGATGGTCCCTATGAATTCCTCGGAGGAACCTCCCA
>CAMNLO010000336.1 GCA_946543095.1 uncultured bacterium | reverse complement strand
TCAGGATCCGGTACCGTGTGGACGGCGCCCTCTTTGAGCGGATGAGCTATGCCTTAACCCTTCTCCCCGCCATTGTGGCCAGGATCAAGGTCATCGGCGGCATGGACATCGCGGAGAAGAGAAAGCCCCAGGACGGCCGTGTGACCCAGGTGGTGGGCAGGCAGGAATTCGACATCCGTGTCTCCGTGATCCCCACAGTGTACGGGGAAAAGGTGGTGATGCGTTTGAATTCCAAGAACGCTTTAAACAGGGAAAAGGCCCAGCTTGGATTAAACCCCGCGGAGCTGAAGATGTTCGACCACATCTTCCAGAATCCCCACGGCATCATCCTGGTAACGGGCCCTACAGGCTCCGGTAAGACCACCACCTTGTATACTGCCCTTTCCGAGCTGAATAAGGAAGAGGTGAATATCATCACGGTGGAGGACCCGGTGGAAGCCAATATCGACGGCGTGAACCAGATCCAGGTCAATCCCAAGGCGGATTTGACCTTCGCCAACGCCCTGCGCTCCATTCTCCGTCAGGACCCGGACATCATCATGATCGGTGAGATCCGTGACTCGGAAACGGCGGAGATCGCGGTCCAGGCCTCCATTACAGGCCACCTGGTAGTCAGCACCCTCCATACCAATTCCACCGCCAGCTCCGTGGGAAGACTGGTGGATATGGGATGCGAGCCTTATCTGCTGGCGGATTCCATTGTGGGGATCATCGCCCAGCGCCTGGTGAGGCGCCTTTGTCCCGCCTGCAAAAGGCCCAAGGCCCCCACTCCCGATGAGCGGGAGATCCTGGGGATCCCCGAGGGAAGAGAGGCCGTCGTCTACGAGCCCTGCGGCTGCCCCCAGTGCGACAACACGGGCTACAAGGGCCGGATCGGCGTCTACGAGATCATGCAGATCTCCCCGAAGCTGAAGCACTGCATCTCCCATAACCGTCCTGCGGAGGAGATCAAGGAGGTGGCCCTGTCGGAAGGGATGCGGACCCTGAGGATGAGCGCCACCAGATATGTGTATGAAGGGATCACCAGCGTTGCGGAGATGACGAAGGTGAGCTTTGATATTTAAGGAGAGGATATGGATATTAAAGAGGCACTGCTGAAAGCGAAAAACATCGGCGCATCCGACGTCCATCTTTCCGTGGGCCGTCCCATCATGGGGCGTCTGGACGGAAAGCTGACTCCCATCGGGGATACCATGCTGATGCCCAGGGACACGGAGGCTCTCATCACCCCCCTTCTGGATGAGAAGCAGAAGAAGGAGCTGGCCGTAAAGGGAGAGATCGACCTGGCCCTTTCCTTAGAGGGGGTCGGGCGTTTCCGTCTGAACGTGTTCAAATCCAGAGGCTCCTATGCGGCGGCCCTTCGTATGCTGCCCTTTAAGATCCCCTCTCCCCAGGATCTGGGCCTTCCCCCGGCGGTCATCAATATGACCAACAAAAAAAGAGGGCTGGTGCTGGTGACGGGCCCCACAGGCTCCGGAAAATCCACCACCCTGGCGGCCCTCATCAATGAGATCAACCGCCAGCATCCCGTCCATATCATCACACTGGAGGACCCCATCGAGTATCTCCACCGTTCCCAGACGGGTATGGTGAACCAGCGGGAGATCGGCCTGGACACCAGAAGCTACGCGGATGCCTTAAGGGCGGTGCTGCGCCAGGATCCGGATATCGTACTGCTTGGCGAGATGCGTGATCTGGACACCATCTCCACCGCCGTTACCGCGGCGGAAACAGGCCACCTGGTGTTTTCCACGCTGCACACCATCGGCGCCGCCGCCACCATCGACCGTATCATCGATGTGTTCCCGCCCCATCAGCAGGAGCAGATCCGGATCCAGCTGGCCACGGTCTTAGAGTGCGTCTGTTCCCAGCAGCTTCTGCCCATGAGCGGAAAGGAAGGGGGCAGATGCGCGGCCTTTGAGGTCATGATCCCCAATTCCGCCATCCGCAATCTGATCCGTGAGGGGAAGACCTTCCAGATCCCCTCCATGATCCAGACCAACAGGAAGGCGGGGATGATCCTTTTGGACGACTGTCTGGCGGAGCTTCATATGAAGAACAAGATCACCAGGGAAACAGCCTTAAACTATGCGCAGGACTATGCGTATCTGGACAGGAAGCTGGTGTAGAAGCTGATGATTGCTGGTTAACATAACTCGAGGAGCATAATGGCAGTTTATTCGTATGTGGCGGTGGATCCGCAGGGAAAAGAGAAAAAAGGGACCATGGAGGTGGAAAGCGGCGGCGAGCTTCGTCTGAGGCTGAAGACCGACGGGCTGATCCTCATGAATTTCGAGGAGGTGACCAGGCTTCAGAAGGGCCTGGAGCTGGATTTCGGGACACTGCCCAAATCCAGGGACTTCTCCGTGTTCTGCAGGCAGTTCGTTTCCATGACCCAGGCCGGTGTCACCATCCTGGAAACCTTAAAGATGCTGGGAGACCAGACCCAGAACAAAAAGCTGGCCGAGGCCATCAACAACACCAGGATCTCCGTGGAAAAGGGCGAGACCCTGGCCAATTCCATGCGGGCGGAGCGGGCGGTGTTCCCGGATCTTCTGATCAACATGGTGGCGGCAGGAGAAGCCACAGGCGCCCTGGAGGTGGCCTTTGACAGAATGGCGGTGCAGTTTGAGAAGGATGCCAGGATGAAGGCGCTGTTAAAGAAGGCCATGGTCTATCCCATTATGGTGGGGATCGTGGCGGTGGGTGT
>CAMNLO010000335.1 GCA_946543095.1 uncultured bacterium | reverse complement strand
TCTCGGCAGCAGCGGTGGTCTCGGTCTTGCCGGAGCCGGAGCATCCGCTGAAAATGCAGGCGGACGCCAGCATGCAGGCAGCGGCGCCGGTGATCAGTTTAAGATTTCTCATTGGTCTTGTTCCTCCCTGATTCTATCGCAAATAAGTTCAGTGTAATATCCTGGGGGACTTCCAGTAGCGGAAGAGCACCTTCGCTATGATCTTGTCCCTGGAGATATAACTGTTGTTCCAATACCGGGCGTCCAGCGAATTGTTGCGGTTGTCGCCCAGGAAAAAGTAGCAGTTTTCCGGCACTTCAAAGCTCATGTCCCCGGTATACAGCATCGGTTCCTTGAGGTAATCCTCCTCCAGCTTCGTCCCGTTGACGTAGACCGCCGCGGTCATCAGCTGGGCGTCCTCCCCCTTGGAGAGGTCCAGTCCCGGCACGTCCTTAAGCTCCGCCTGGGACACAGAGCCTTCGGCCCTGATCTCGATCTTGTCCCCGGGTACGCCGATCAGACGTTTCAGGTAATAGAGCGTCTTGGGATGATCGATTTCCTCGCCGCAGCGGGGACAGGTCTCCGGCGCAGTACCTTCGCCCATGGCCGCGTTGCAGTGGTTGCAGATCCAGCCGAACTTGAAGATGGAGATATCCCCCTTCTCCGGCGTACCGAAGGTGTAGGAAAGCCGGGATCCGATCACCCGGTCTCCTTCCATGATGGTATTCTCCATGGAGGAGGTGGGCACCGTAGAGTTGGCTATGATAAAGGTATTGCAGAAAAAGGCGATGACAAAGGCCGTCGCCAGTACCTCCACCCAGCTCAGGATCTCCTTCAGCACCGGATTCATCTTCTTTTTTTCATTTCTGGATTCTTCCACGTTTATTACCTGTTCTATGCTGTTTTCCGCGGTCAAAGCCGCGTAAAGGACAGTGAGGCTGCTGCTGCCGCCCCACGTCCCTGCTTTTAAACTGCGATATACACTTTACACTATAAATGCGAAAATTATGTGTATAAAATCATAACAGTCTTCTTAAATTTACGGTCAATTGGCATTGGAAGCCGCGATCTTGACCTTGCTCCACAGCTCCGCGATGATCTTGCGGGTATCCTCATTGTAATTGAAGACCTCGTCGTTGGGGTTGCCCTTGCGCGGAACGTAAGCATCGATGCCCTCGAACTCGCCGCCTTCCTTCGTCAGATCCTCGTTGACCTTGGTGACGGGGGAAGTATAGCCCACGTACAGAGACTTGTCATAGGCGGGGTCGTACTCGGAAATGTAATTGATGAACTCATAAGCGAGGTCTACATTTTCCGCGTTCTTGGGGATGACCATGCCGTCGGACCAGAGATTGGTTCCGGTCTCCGGGATATAGTAGCCCATGTTTTCATTTTCCGCAATAACATAGGTGGCGTCGCCGGAATAGATAAGTCCCAGGGCCTTGCGTCCCTGCGCCATGTTGTCGATGATCTCATCGGTCACGATCTCCGGCTCCATGGTGTTGACGCACTGCAGAAGGAATTCGTAGGCTTCGTTGAGCTCCTGCTCGTTGTCGGTATTCATGGAATAGCCCAGATACTTGAGGGCCATCATAAAGGAATCCCGCTCCGAGTCATAGAGGTAAATGTCTCCCTTGTACTTGGTGTCCAGGAAGATGCCGAATCCCTTCTCTTCCAGGTCCTTGATATCCACCTTGGTCTTGTCGTAGCAGATGCCCACGGTTCCCCAGAAATACGGAACACTGTAATCGTTGTTGGGATCGTAGGGCAGTCCTGTGACGCCGGGATCCAGCGCGTCCATGCAGGTCAGCTTGGACTTGTCCAGCTTCTGCAGCCTGTCTTCCAGAAGCAGCCGCTCGATCATGTAATCGCTGGGCACCAGGATATCGTAGGCGTCCCCGTTGGCCACCTTGATATACATCTGCTCATTGGAATCGAACTCATCCATCAAAATGCGGGCGCCGGTCCGTTCCTCAAAACCCGAGATGGTATTTTCGCCCACGTACTCGCCCCAGTTGTAGATATGCAGGGTCTGCCCCGCAAACTTGCCTTCGGTCTTGCTGCCGCAGCCGGCCAGAGCCGCAGCCGTTCCCAACAATACCGCCGCCAAAACGAGTGCTCTTTTCTTCATCAGATCTCTTTTCCTCCGTGTTTTGCTAAATAATATAACATCCGGATCAGGCCGGTTCCTTCTCTTCTTTTTTCTGCCGGGCTGCCGTCCTGCGCTCCCGGATAAAGGGCACCAGGTTGATGATGACCAGGATCAGTGTGATCACGCCCACGATCAGGGACGAGATCGCGTTGATGGTCGGATTGACGCGCTTGCTCATGGTGTAGACCATGATGCTCAGGTTTTTCACGCCCCGGCCGGTGACAAAGTAGGAAATGATGAAATCATCAAAGGACATGGTAAAGGCGATCAGCGCCCCGCTGAATACGCCGGGCATGATCTGCGGCACGATCACCTTGGTCAGGGCCTGCCAGGGCGTCGCCCCCAGGTCCATGGCCGCGTCCGCCAGGTTGGGATCCAGGGAGCGGATCTTGGGCATCACGCTCAGGATCACATAGGGGATGCAGAAAGCGATATGGGCGAGGATCATGGTCACCAGTCCCCGCTCCACCCCCAGGGTGATAAAGAACAGCATCAGTCCGATAGCCGTAACGATCTCCGGGTTCATGATCGGGAAATCATTGATCTGCAGCACCAGGCCCCGCACCACCCGGCGGGATTTGGAC
>CAMNLO010000334.1 GCA_946543095.1 uncultured bacterium | reverse complement strand
TTCAGCCTGTCTGTAGAAATAGTATTTACACTGCCTCCGCTCCGCACGGACAGCAATTCGTGTACAAATGTTAAGAAATATGTGCCCTGTATGTACTATAGAGCTATACTCCTGCGGCGGCCTGCCGGCCCTGTCTGCCGGTCTCAGCCCTGCGCCTTACATAAACCAGACATCCCGGGCACTGGTGGAAATGGCCACCGCGCCGTTATTGAGCATGTTCATCACATCCTCACGGTCCTTGATCAGACCTCCTGCGATCACCGGAACACCGCTCATGGCGCTGATCTTCCGCATGATCTTGGGAACAATGATCCCGGGCAGGATCTCGATCACATCCGGCATTGCTGCACGGTTGACCCTGGCCAGTTTTTCAATGTTGGAAAGCGCCAGGCTGTCCAGAATGAAAAACCTGAGTACTGTCGAAAGGCCGAGCTCCTTAGCATGATGGATCAGATTGGCCCTCGTCGTGATGATGCCGTCCGCCCTCGTTTTATAACGGATGAAATCAAGTGAGATCTCCTTCTGCATCAGTCCCGATACAAGATCCAGGTGCACCATGGCGGTCCTGCCGCTGTCCTTGATCCTGTCTATGATATCCGGAATCGTGACAACATCCCCGTAAAGGATGAAAACCACATCAATTTCCGATTTCAGGCAGTTCTCAAGCTCCTCATCGTTCTTGACCGCAGCAATGATCGGTGAAGCTTCGACTTTCTCTACAAACTCTCTTCCCATGCAATCCCCCTTTGCCAAAAAACATTTTACACGTCGGCCGCACATCAAATGTCTCTGGCGAAGGCCGGAATACCCCGAAATCCGACAATTCATCCCCTCCTTGAAAGGGACGTCTCCCTTTCGTCAGGTATCTGGACAGGATGCTGTACAAGGTTTACAGGAAAAAGGCACAAAAAAAAGAATATACGCCACAAACACAGGTTCTTTCGAACCTTTACGCGGCCATATACTCTTCTCTCCAGGCACAATCTTTTATTACAAAGATAATACCATCATTTTCAACAAATTGCAACAAGATTTCAACAATTCTTTCAACAATCTGTCAAAAGTGGTTACTATCACAGTCCCTTCGGAACTGTGATAGTAACTTGCGTTTGCCCATTCCAAATGCTCTTCGAGCATGGGCAAACGCCGTTTTACTCGGGTTTTTGCATGAAAAAACACATGCAAAAACACCTCGAACGCGGAGACTGTGAATAGTAACCAAAAGTGACCACAGTACAGACCCACCTGAAACACGAGGTGTATTGCGCGCTTTTTGCGCAAAACCCGAGTTGAACGGCGCGCGGCGCACGCAAAGCGTATTGGAATCGCCGCGCGTAACGTTACATGTCCACGCCCTTGGAGAGGGCGTGGACTGTAACCAAAAGTGTATATCACTTCCTGTGTAAGCGAATATAGCCGTGAAATCTATGTCTATATTATAATGCATCATCAATGCAAAAGTAACAAAAAAAAGCGAAACCCTATGCAGGATTCCGCTTTTTGGAGGAGACAGGGGACGGTTCTGTGTCTCCTTTTCCCCAAAGAAACAGGAGACACAGAACCGTCCCCTGTCTCCTCTCTCACAATTCAATTTCTGTCTCTTTTTCCAGGAAGAGAGCTCCGCCCATGCGTCCTGAAACTCTTCCGTCTTTTTCCCGGAGGAGATCCACCCGGATGGTGCCTCCGGGCTCCTGAAAGCTATAGGATGACAGGCCGTCCCGGGCGACTTTCCGTTCCAGGTACCAGGCTGCGGCAAGAGAACCGCTCCCGCAGGAGGACTCATATACCAGAGAGCCCGCCGCTGCGACATAGACGACAGGAATCAGCTCTTCCCCTTTCAGAAACATGATTCCGAAGGCGTCCCACTTTTGACCGCAGCTGTCGACCAGGCGCCGGATCAGGTCCTGGTCAGGTTCCATATCCTCCAGAATCATATGCGTGATCCCCTCGCTGACAACCAGAGGATATCCCTCCGGACTGTATTCAATTGCCGTCGGCATGGGCATCTGCGCGTAGGAGCTGCCCTGTACGAGGTCGCAGAAAACGTTCAATGGATGCGGGCTTCCGGAAATCTCAATCATGATATTTCCCGCCGTCTCTCCGTGCGTCTCCTGCTTCCCTTCCTGTTTTTCCTGTATTTCCTTCCAGAGAAGATATCCGTAGCTCCGGGCTGCGTTTCCGCAGAATTCACCGCCCATCATGTCAAGCCTGCCGGCTCCTCCCATCACAGGCGATGTCTCAAACCCGACCTGCTCCGCCCGCAGTCCGCGAATCTTTAGAATCTCTGCCGCGATCTGCGCTCTCTGATCCGCAGGTACAGGTGTACGCACAATGGCGGTCCGGTTTCCTGCCGGATCCGCCATGATAATTCTGAGTTTCATAGTATGAAAACCCTCTCGAACGAGGACCATCCCTGCATTATCCATTGAAAACAGCTGTGTAAAAATATCTGCGTCAGTATCTGGAGCAGGAACAGTGACAATATACTTGCTCTATTCGTTATTCATTGATCGCGCCCTGCCCGGAGAACCTGGCGAGGAACTGTTTGGTGCGCTCCTCACTGGGATTGCTGATGACATCTGAAGGGCGTCCCTCCTCGACAATGTATCCTCCATCCATAAAGATGACTCTGTCTGCGACATCCCTGGCAAATCCCATCTCATGGGTGACAATGACCATAGTCATCTTCTCCTGTGCCAGCTGGCGGATGACCTTGAGGA
>CAMNLO010000333.1 GCA_946543095.1 uncultured bacterium | reverse complement strand
TCCAGGAAAAACGGTTGATGATATTGGAGATCTGGGTAGGCAGATCCGCTCCCACAAAGGGGCATATCACTAAAAGCAGTACCAGAAACCCCGTGATGATCAGACGAGGCAGTCCGAAGCTTTGTACCAGCCCGGAAAGCCTGTCCTTTACCGTGATCTCCTCTTTCACATTCTCATTCATGAAAACTACTCTCCTATACGCTTTATCTCACCAGACTGATCATCAGGGTTCCGAAGGCCTCTGAGGAAGCGGAGGCCGGCAGGATCTCGGCGATCCTCCCTCCGGAAACAATGGCGATGCGGTCGCAGATGCTTCTCAATTCCTCCAGCTCCGAGGAGATCATGACCACGGTGACGCCCCGCTCTTTGTTAAAGCGCTTCAGGGCCTCCAGCACCAGAGCCTTTGCCCCCACGTCAATGCCTCTTGTGGGCTCGGAAACAAATAAAAGCTTGGGCTCCAGGGCAAAGACCTTGGCCAGGCAGACCTTCTGCTGATTCCCTCCGGACAATTCCTTCGCTTTCTGCCTGGAGCCTGTGCACTTGATCTGCAGCTCTTCGATATAGCGGTCCGTGACTTCCTTGATGGCCGCCTCGTCCCTCCATTTGATGAGTCCCCCCAGAAGGGGCTTTAAGAACTTGTTCTGGATCTGCATGGCCGGGAAGGAGATATTCCATTCCAGGGATTCGTCCAGCAATAAGCCCACTCCTCTTCTGTCCTCGCTGACAAAGGCAAGGGAGGCGTCCAGGCATTTCCTGGGGCTGTTTAAGGGGATCTGCTCCCCCTGAAAGACCACCTCGCCTCCTGCCTGATACAATCCCATGATACCATTGGGGATCCCCAGCTTTCCCTGGCCCGCCAGGCCACCGATCCCCAGGATCTCCCCTTCCTTCACATCCAGGTTCACATCCCTGACGGTCTCCCCGGGCATATCCACCCAGAGCCTGCGGATGGAGAGAATGGTCTTCTTTTTCTCCCAGTCGGAGGCATCCGACTCTCCCTGGGCATTTTCGTTCTTTTCCAGGCTTCTGCCCACCATGGCCTTGGTGATCATCGCCTCACTGGTGTCTTTTGCCTCGGTGTTTTCCACCACATATCCGTCCCGCATCACCACCACACGGTTGCAGACGGATAAGATCTCATGGAGCCTGTGGGTGATAAAGATGACTGCGATGCCCTTTTTCGACATGCCTCTGATGGAGTCCAGAAGGGCTTCCGCCTCCTTCTCCGTCAGCACTGCCGTGGGCTCGTCCAGGATCAATATCTTTAACTGCTCCTTGGAAAGCTCTCTTGCGATCTCCGTAAACTGCTTATGCCCCACGGGCATATCGTTCATGACCATATTCCTGTCGATATGGACTCCCATCTTCTCAATGGCCTGGGCTGCACGCTCATCCATTTCCTTCCGGTCCAGCGTATCCATCCGGTCCGAGAAGATCTCCGAGATCACATTGTGCTTCTTCGATTCCCTGTTCAAAAGGATGTTTTCCGTGGCCGTGAACCCGGGGATCAGAGAAAACTCCTGATGCACCATGCCGATGCCTGCGGCAATGGCATCAAAGGGAGAGGAAAACTCGGCCTTTTGTCCGTCCAGAAGGATCTCTCCGGAAAAACCGCCGGTCTCCCTGATCACATCCGCCCCGAAGAGGATCTTCATCAGAGTGGATTTTCCCGCACCGTTCTCGCCAGCCAGGCCGATGACCTCTCCCTCATGAAGGGTCAGATTGATGTCGGAGAGCACCTGGTTGCCGAAAAAGTCCTTTTTGATATTCTTCATCTCCAGAAGCGGAGCTTTTGCATTGTCCATAGTATTACTATTCCTTTTTAGACAACAGAGGGGCCCCGCAGCCTGTGCTGCAGGGGCCCCCGTCTGCCGTTATTATTTTGTGGTGAAGTACTTCTCAGGCACCTCTACGTCAGTGGAGCCCATGTAATGTCCGGGATTGCCCATGATGTAGGTGTCCTGATAGATTAAGAAGGTGTTGTCAGCCTTCACGCCGGTGTCCGCATTGGTGTAGTTGGAGCCGTTCCATGATGCGCCGGGAGAGAAGACCTCGTATGCCTTGGAGATATCGTCGATGTCAGTAAGCTCGCTCGTGCCGTCGATCACGTTCATGGCGTGCTGTGCAAGACCTGCGGACACAGTGTAGCCGTAGGAGAATGCCCAGGTACCGAAACGGCCTTCGCCGCCTTTTTCCACCACAGCGCTCTCAACCTTGGCAAGAATCTTGGTGAAGTCGCCGGCTTCGGCGGTAAGATCCAGACCCAGAGCACCGGGATAACCCATCAGAGGAGAGGGAAGGTCGGCCTCGATGAAATAGCCGCCCTCTTCCAGAAGGCCTCTGAGCAAAGGCTCGGTGTGGGCATCGTTGGTGCAGAAGTATGCGGACTTCTGGCCGTACTTGGAGACCCACTCCGGAACGTGCTCGGCAATGTAGGCCTGCGCGCCGGGAACACCCACATCGGTGGTGGGGTCGGGAGCGGATTCCATGACGAACTTCATGCCGAACTCTTCGCAGGCGGCCTTCATGATGGCCACACGGCGGCTCATGGTCTCATAGCTTAAGTGTCTGGGGAAGGAAATGTGTACGAAGGTGTCGCAGCCCAGCTCGTGAGCGGTCCTGATGATCAGATAGCCTCTGGCCACGAAGTCGTTGTTGCAGACCAGGTCCGCAGCGGAGCCGATCTCGGGAAGGTCCTCATGGGACTCGCCGGCGATGCAGAGGATGTCAGGTCTCTTATCCTTGATCTGACGGA
>CAMNLO010000332.1 GCA_946543095.1 uncultured bacterium | reverse complement strand
TGCAGAAAGAGGAAGTGCGTCTTAAGCGAGGCGTTACACATCAGATAATAAGATCCAGATAATCAGTTTCACCTCCTGTTGTTTACAGGAGGTGAAACATAGGATCAGTCATTACATTCTGGGAAATCTATGGCAAACTTATATACCAAGACCGGCGATAAAGGCACGACGGGACTCGTCGGCGGAAGCCGGGTTTCGAAAACCGATATAAGAGTTCACTGCTACGGGCAGATCGACGAAGCACAGGCCATGTTAGGCCTGGCATACGCTTCCTCGAAAAACGAATATGTCCGTACCACGGTCCATGGGATCCAGTCCAAGCTCTTTACAGTGGGTGCTGAGCTGGCCAGCGACGAGAAGGGTATGAAATACCTGGGAGAGCACATCATCCATGATGAGGATGTGCAGGAGCTGGAAAAGATAGTGGATTTCTGCACAGAGACCACCGGCAAGCAGCATGACTTTGTGATCCCCGGTGCAAATCAGGCATCCGCTGCACTGCATGTGGCCAGGACCATCGTAAGACGGGCAGAGCGTCAGATCATTGCGGCGAAGAAGTCTACGAACATCCGGGATGAGCTGTTAAGGTATGTGAACAGACTTTCAGATGCCATCTATGCTCTGGCAAGACTGGAGGAAACGGAAGTGGAACAGCAGGAATTGATTGAAAAGATTAAGAGTATCATCCTGGAGCAGGTTGGAAACGGTGCTGTTTCGGATGACAGCGGGAATACAAAACTGACAGCCTTTACGCTGGATGCTGCTAAGAAGATGGCTGTTGTAGCAGAGCAGAAGGCGAAGGAAATGGGAGTTCCCATCGTATTCTCCTGTGTGGATAACGGCGGAAACACCATGCTGATCCACAGGATGGATGATTCCTTCCAGGGAAGCATTGAGATCTCCCTGAACAAGGCTTACACAGCAAATGCTTTCCAGGCACCTTCCGATGCCCTTGGAAAGGAAGCCCAGCCCGGCGGCTGCTTCTATGGACTGAACACAGCATGCAACGGCAGACTGGTGCTTTTCGGAGGGGGACTGCCCCTGAAGCTGAATGGAAAATGCGTAGGAGCACTTGGCGTCAGCGGAGGCTCTGCGGAAGAGGATCTGGCAATTGCCAGGGCAGCCCTGGAGGAATGGAAACGGCTCAGTTAGATTTTGCATAATCCATTTGCAGATTCTATTTGATCAGAAAACCCTTCATCTTGAAGGGTTTTCTTTTTATGTCTATTCATGTATAATACTAAATTGATTTAGTTTATATATGAATGCAAAATAAGAAAAGTTTGAAAGAAAAATCTGGAGGATTTTATGAGTAAGAAGGGGATTGCATATGGTGTGGGCGTGGGCCCCGGGGATCCGGAGCTTTTGACCTTAAAGGCAGTGCGACTGATCAAAGAGAATGAGATCTTTGCCGTTCCCGGGAAGGATCCGAAGGAAGCTGTAGCCTATAAAATAGCTGTGCAGGCGGTTCCTGAGCTGGCGGAGAAGACTCTTGTGCCGGTAGACATGCCCATGGTGAAGGACAGGGAGGCCATCCGCAAGCAGCATGAGGAAGGCGCAAAGCTCATTGAAAAGTATTTGGATGAAGGCAAAAATGTTGTGTATCTGACCCTTGGTGATTCCACAATTTACTGCACCTTCACCTATCTTCAGGCGATCATGGAGAAGGACGGATATGAAACGGAGCTGGTGAACGGAATTCCTTCCTTTATCGCCGCCGCCTCCAGACTGAATATCCCGCTGGTGGAGTGGAATGAGCTGCTGCATGTGGTCCCTGCGGTGCATAAGACAGAGGAACCCCTTTCCCTGCCCGGCACCTATGTGCTGATGAAATCCGCCAGCGATATGGCGAAGGTGAAGGAGCTGTTAAAGGACAGCGGAAAAGATGTGCTCTGTGTGGAAAACTGCGGCATGGAAAACGAGCATGTTTACCGCAGCGTGGATGAGATCCCGGACAAGGCCGGTTATTTCTCCCTGATCATCGCAAAGAATCCTTCTTAGTTTTTTTACCAAATCTGTTTCATGATCGAATTTCGAGAGCTGACAAAACAATTCGGTGATTTTACCGCTGTTGATCATTTAAATTTGACCATAGAGACCGGAGAATTCTTCGGCCTCCTTGGTCCGAATGGTGCCGGAAAGACCACCACCATCAGTATGGCCAGCACAGTACTTCTCCCTACGGAGGGGAAGGTCCTGATCGACGGTCAGGAGCTGACCCGCTCCGCCTCCAGGGAGAAGCGGAAGCTCTCTGTGATCACCCAGGAGTATTCCATGCGGCAGGACATGACCATGGATGAGGTCATGGAATACCAGGGAAGGCTTTATTATATCCCTTTAAAGACCATACGGGAAAAATCCAGGGAGCTGCTGGAATACACGGGACTTTTGCAATACAGAAAGAGGGTGGTGCGCCATCTTTCCGGCGGCATGAAGCGGAAGCTCATGATCTGCAGGGCACTTTTAACGGATCCGGAGATCCTTCTCCTGGATGAGCCCACTGCCGGCATGGATGCCTTTGCCAGAAGGCAGATGTGGACGCTTTTGAGAAATCTCCAGTCCAGAGGCCTGACGGTGCTCCTTACCACCCACTACATGGACGAGGCACAGAACCTCTGCAACCGTGTGGCACTGATCAACGGCGGAAAGCTGGACACGGTGGACACCCCGAAGAACCTCATCGGGATGCTGGGGGCCTTTGCCGTGGACGAGCATGTGAGCACCGAACCAAAGAGCAGCTTCTTTCAGACCAGGGATGCAGC
>CAMNLO010000331.1 GCA_946543095.1 uncultured bacterium | reverse complement strand
AGGATACAGGTCAGCAGCAACAGAAACTGAATGTTCTCATGGGGCGTTTTTCCGGGTTCCAGCAGATTGACCCCCTCATCGGTGGTCAGAGACCAGTTGTTGTGCTTGCCGGATCCGTTCACGCCGGCAAAGGGTTTTTCGTGCAGAAGGCAGCGCATTCCATGGCGGCTGGCCACTTTTTTGAGGATCCGCATCATCATCTGATTGTGGTCCGCCGTCACATTGGCCGCTTCGTAGATCGCCGCCAGCTCATGCTGGGCAGGCGCCACCTCGTTATGCTGGGTCTTGGCCGTAATCCCCAGGCGCCAGCATTCCTCGTTCACTTCCTTCATGTAAGCGGAAACTCTCTGCCGGATCGTGCCCAGATAATGGTCATCCATCTCCTGCCCCTTGGGAGGCATGGCGCCGAACAGGGTCCGTCCCGTATAGATCAGATCCTTCCGCTGCATCCACTTGTCCTTGTCGATCAGGAAGTATTCCTGCTCCGCTCCCACGCTGGGGATCACCTTCCGGGCCGTGGTGTTCCCGAAAAGCTTTACAAAGCGCAAAGCCTGGATATTGATGGCTTCCATGGAACGGAGAAGCGGGGTCTTCTGATCCAGCGCCTCCCCGGTATAGGAACAGAAGGCCGTGGGGATGCATAGGGTGCCGCCGGCCGCATCGTGGCGGACAAAGGCGGGCGAGGTACAATCCCAGGCGGTGTATCCTCTGGCTTCAAAGGTAGCCCGGAGACCTCCCGACGGGAAGGAGGACGCGTCCGGCTCACCCCGGATCAGTTCCTTTCCCGAGAAACTCATCAACACCTTTCCGTTCTCCATCGGTGCCGTGATAAAGGCGTCATGCTTCTCGGCGGTAACACCGGTCAGGGGCTGGAACCAATGGGTAAAATGGGTGGCTCCTTTTTCGATGGCCCACTCCTTCATCTCGTGGGCGACCACATCGGCCACCGCGAGAGAAAGCTCTTTTCCCTCCACCATCGTCCGTTTCAGTTCCCGGTACACCTTGCCGGGCAGCCTTTCCCTCATTACCGAATCGTTAAACACATCGCACCCGAAAAGGCTCTTCACGTCTGTATACTGTTCTGCTGTCATCCTACCCTCCAAGGCTTTATTCCTGTTTTGTGCTCCTGAGAAACAGATTCAATGCTTTATGTTTGTTTTCGATTTCCACCAGACGGTGGCTTCCGCCATATTCTCCGTCCAGGGTCCAGGGGATCTGCTCTTCGCTTTCCAGCTTCACGAAACGTGACTTGAAGGAATACACCAGATCCGTATCGTCCTCCGCCGTCATAAGCGCCGTGATGATCTCCTGCAGTTCCAGCGGATTCTTCGGCATCTTGATCAGCGTCACCTCAAAAAGGCCGTCATTCATATCCACATTTTTCCCGGTCAGATTCTTAAAGCCTCCGACCGAGCGGGAATTGGTGACCATTCCGAAGATAAAGTCATCTTCTTCATCCATCTCCTCCGCCATCACATGGATGTGATAGGATTTGATGTCGAAAAGCCTCTTCACGCCTTCCAGCAGATAGGCTCCATGACCCAGGACATTCTTCAGGTTCTGGTCGGTCTGATAGGCCACATCCGTAAACAGGCCGAAGGCGGCGATATAGGCAAAGGTCTGCTGGTTGAAGCGTCCGATATCGCAGCGGTAGATCCTTTCCTCCATGATGCTGTGCGCCGCTTCCGTCATGATCTTCGGCATAAAGAGACTGTTGGCAAAGTCGTTGGTGCTGCCCGCTGGAATATACCCGACGGGAATATGACTTCCTGTTTCCATCATCCCCGTGACCACTTCATCCAGCGTGCCGTCCCCTCCGCTGCAGACGATCAGGTCCACCTGATCCGCATACTCCTTCGTGGTCTCATAGGCATCCCGGGACGCCTGGGTCGCATGGGCGATCACCTCGTAGCCGCCCTTATTGAAAATATCGATAATATCCAGCAGGCTGGCTTTGATCTTTCCCGTGCCTGCTTTCGGATTAAAAACAAACAGCAGTGTTTTTTTCATATGTCCTCCTTTGAATCTGAGTATCATCATAGAAAAAAACCTGCTGTTTGTCAATGCCTTGCATTATACCGTTGTCTTACATTTCGTCATCGAAATATTCGTCATCCGGACCGTCAAAATCGTGGTGCATATGCTCGAGACCGCATCCCTTGCTGTAGAATTCCTTGCCCACCACGTTTTTGCTGTGGCGGCTCTCCTCGATCAGATCCGAAAGCATCTCGTTGATCTCCTTCGGATTTTTGATGTTCTCCAGAGCCAGCTCGTGATCCGCATCGACCTTGGAGACCAGGATCACCGTCCCCGTTCCGAAGATCTTCTGCCAGAAATTCCGTTTCAGACGGATGTCGGTGATCCGATACAGAAGCGTCTGATCCGACACCGTGTTGAACAGTCCCCGCTCCCGGTAGACCCTTCCGTTTTTAACCGTATATTTGGTAAAGCTGATGGGGAACCACAGGTGATGCTTGCGGTCGCTCCATACCACTCCTCTGTTCTCACCGGACTCCAGTTCCTTTTTTCTCTCCGTGTTGTCGGCAGCAGGCTTTGCGCTGCCCGTAAACTCTGTATTTGCCATAGCAATCCTCTCCTTTATCCGCTGGCCGTGTACGTCTGAAAGCATTATACCAGAGATGCGAAAAAAAAACTACAACAAATTGTTGACAAGCGAAGTTTTCCATTATATAATAGCAAGGCAGGTTGAAAAACCGGTATGGCGAGATAGCTCAGCTGGCTAGAGCACACGGTTCATACCCGTGGTGTCGAG
>CAMNLO010000330.1 GCA_946543095.1 uncultured bacterium | reverse complement strand
CGGTGATTCGGGCCGTACCGCGTCACAAACTCACTTGCAGAGTTCCACCCACCATCGCGGGGGCGGGCATTTGAAAACGCGGCCCGCGACCGGAGCGAGCACCTCTTCTGCCCCGTCCACATCTGCAGGATCCGGAAAAGAATCCGGAAAAGAAACTTCCGAACACCAGAGCAGCTGTCCGCGATGCACCGGTCCTGCTTTGCGGGAGGACTTCTGTGCAGGCTGTTCAGGCTGTCGGGGACTGCTCTTTTGCAGTCCGCCCAGCAAAGCGCTGTCCAGATTACGGTCCCCGTACTTTGGATCCGATACAATAGGGTGTCCGATAGAGGCCATATGTACACGCAGCTGGTGAGACCGTCCTGTGATCAGGTCTGCCTCCACCATGGTGGCTCTATGGCCCGTGCGCACAGGGCGATAGACCGTCACCGCCTGCCTTCGCTGCAGATCCTGTTCATTCTGCCCGCTTTTCCCGTCTGCAAGGCGCACCAGATTGGTCTGACGATCCTTGATCAGTTCATTGTCAATGGTGCCCGGGGCACAGATCTGTCCGTGGACCACCATGGTATAAGTCTTGCGGATGACCCGGTCCCGGATCACAGCCGACAGTGCCCTGCTCCCCCGCAGGGTCTTGGCACACAGCAAAATGCCGCCGGTATTGCGGTCGAGCCGGTTGCATACGGAGGGACGGAAAACAACAGCTGTCTCCGGAGTACTGTTTCCGGTCACTTTTTCACTGCTGATCCGCCTCCTGTTTTCCCCCCTGCCTGTGCTGTCCTTATTATGCGCGAGATAGCCGCGAAGCCATTCGTTCATGGACAGATCGGAGGCGTCCGCTTTTTGGGAGAGAATACCGGATGGTTTGCGGACCACCAGAATATTGTCATCCTCATACAGCACGGGACAAGGGCCGAGAAGGGGATCCAGCTTCTTGTAGGCGGCAAGGTTTTCATCCGCCTCACGTTTTTCGTCTGCGTCTCCAGCCGGCCTGCTGAATTTCAGGATCGTATCGTCGGCGAGAAAAAGCTTAATGCTGTCTCCGGTCACTACCTTCTCACTGCCGTCCGCTTTTTTGCCCTGCAGTGTGATGTTTTTCTTGCGGAGCATCTTATATATAAAGGAAGACGGCGCCAGCGGCAGCCGCCTGCGGAGAAATTTATCCAGGCGCTGTCCGCTCTCTTCCTGACTGACCAGTATTTCCTGCATAGATCGGTGTCCTTTGCGGCTATCAGATTGAAATTCCCAGAATCATTTTCATGACTGCGCGGTCTTCTGCGGAAGATGCATCCGAAGATCCAGAGGGGGTTCCGGGAGAATCTTTCGAGGATTGTTTCATGGATCCTTCCGTGGATTCTTCCGTGGATTCTTCCATGGATTCTTCCATGGCTTCTTCCATGGATTCTTCCATGGATTCCTCCATGGATTCTTTTGCAGAAGAAAGTTCCTGCAGGGTTCGGATATATTCATCCAAATCCCTGTAAATATGTACATCGTATCCGACATGTTCATCCTTGCGCACCATATCCCGAATGTGCGCCTCGCAGAGGCGGATATCCATGGAATTGTCCTCTGCCAGGCCGACAACTGTCCTGTCCAGAACTGCCAGATGGCTGACGGAAAAGGAATGCTCGTAGCCTGTCAGATAGAGATCATAGCCTGAGCAGCCTTCGGGCAGACTGCAGGCTTTTTCGATTGCCTCATAGGCACGAGCCGAAGCGCTCCCTGCGCGCAGGTACATGATACTCAGCACAATGCTTCTTCCCGTGGGAAGGGCACCTACGGCAGCGAGAATGGAAAAGACATTTTTATTGGTCTTAAAATAAAAAAGCGCCCCGAAGTAGACAATCAGAACCGCCGCCAGAAACAAACCGGATTTGATCAGAGAGACTTTCCGCGCTTTTTCCAGATAACCATAGGATCCTTTTTTCATAAGATGCTGCAATACCTCCTTTGGATCTCTTCCGGCACCGGGACCATTGGTCCTGAAGAATAGTTTCTTTCACGAAAGAAAAGCCCGGTGCCGTGCCAAGCAGCAAGTCCGGGCTTTGTCTATATCAAGCTTTACGCAAAAAGAATAACATCCTTTCGGAATCTTACTCTTTCCGAACATGCCGCCCGCAAGAGCGGCAACAATGCGATCAGCGGAGCTTTGGGCCGTTTCGCGGCACAAAGCTATGGAGTGAAAAAAAAAGCTGTCGAGCGTTTTTTTACTCTTCCTCCTCTACATAGTCCCCATCAGCAGCTGCCTGGGAAGCAAGGATCTCCTCGTTCTGAGGAAGAAGCTCTGTGCGGTTTTCACGGATCGTATCGATGTAACCGCTCAGGCTGTTGTGGAAATTCGCGAAGATCGCGGTCAGGCTCTCGAGAGACTGTGTGGTGTTGTCCTCGAGCTGTCCCAGCATGTCATCCATGTACTGGGAAGCGGAATTCCTGTATGCATTGGCCTCAACGACAGCGCGGTCGACGATCTCCTCGGCCTGCTGCTGTGCAAGACGAACGATCTGATCCGCCTGGGCGTATGCCTGCTGCATGATCTCATGCTCGCTGACAAGCTCGTTGGTATGGATCGTAGCCTCATTGATCAGCTCATCCGCTTTGCGTCTGGCGTCTTCCAGGATAGCCTCTTTGTTGTTGATGATTCTCTGATAATGCTTGATCTCTTCCGGTGTTCTGGCGCGAAGCTCTTCCAGAAGGCCATCCAGCTCGTCCTTATCGACAATGATATTTGTCTTGGAAAACTTCTGATACCGGCAGCTGTCGATAAAATCTTCGATCTGATCAA
>CAMNLO010000329.1 GCA_946543095.1 uncultured bacterium | reverse complement strand
GCCCCGATGATCACGGGCACATGCAGGATCGTGGCCTTGATCAGGGGCAGATCGATGAGCCCGATGGGGGTGTAGGCCATCAGGACGATGATCGCAATGAACATACCCATTACCGCGAGATCCATGACGGAGCTTTTCCCGTTCACCGGTCCTGCGTCTTTTACCGTTTCGTTTTTCTTTTCCATATTTCATTCCTCCTGCGTTGTCTGCTGCCGTTCCGCTCCGGAGCATTCCTCTGCGGATACAGCGCCATGGCGGGCTGAATTCAGCTCCGCCCAACCAACAGAATTATACATGAAATCCACGTAATTGCAAGCGATTCCATGTTGAGGGAAGGGGGTATTTGTGATAGAGTATTCTTGTGTCGGCGGGGCGTCCGCATTACTCCGGGCAGGGCAGTGAACGCTGCCCTTTTGACTTCCCATCGAGCTATTTACGTGACAATAAAGATCAAGAGGTGACCATATGCTGAAAGATAAACACATCCTACTGGCCGTATCCGGCGGGATCGCCGCCTACAAGGCCTGTGAACTCACAAGCACACTGATGAAGAAGGGAGCGGAGGTACGGGTTATGATGACCGAAAACGCTTCGGAATTCGTAAGGCCACTGACCTTTGACACCTTAACGGGCAGCCGCACAGTGACAGACCAGTTCGACCGTCTTCATGAGGTGGCTGTGGAGCATATCTCCCTGGCGGACTGGGCCGATGTGTTCGTGGCCGCCCCCGCCACAGCCAATCTCCTTGCGAAGCTGACCTATGGCCTTGCCGACGATATGGTCTCCACCACGGCCCTGGCCTGCAGCTGTCCGAAGGTGGCAGCCCCTGCCATGAACGTGCACATGTGGGAAAATCCCGCCACTCAGGAGAATGTGGCCACACTGAAGAAACGAGGCTTTTTGATCGTGGAACCCGCCGAGGGGCGTCTGGCCTGCGGCGACACCGGCAAGGGGCGTCTGGCGGAAATCGATGACATTGTCGTGGGGATCGAGAGCATCCTGGCGAAGAAAGATCTTTCCGGAAAGAAGATCCTGATCTCCGCAGGACCCACAAGGGAGTCCCTGGATCCGGTGCGGTTCATCTCCAATCACTCCTCCGGAAAGCAGGGCTACGCCATTGCAAAAGCCGCAGTGCGGCGGGGCGCAAAGGTGACTCTGGTCAGCGGCCCCACGGCGCTGGATCCTCCTGCACTTTGCCGCACCATCCATGTGAACACCGCAAGGGAGATGTTCGCTTCCATCCGGGCCATCTCCGAGTCCCAGGATATCATCATTATGGCCGCTGCCGTGGCGGATTACCGGCCCAAGGAGGTCAGCATTGACAAGATCAAGAAAACAGGCGCCGACTTCAGCCTGGCCCTGGAGCGCACGGACGATATCCTGTCCTATCTCGGGGAGCATAAGCCTGCGGGGCAGCTCCTGGTGGGCTTTGCCATGGAAAGCGAGAGCCTTCTGGAGAACGCAAGGGAAAAGCTAAAGAAAAAGAATCTGGATCTTATCGCCGCCAACAATATCCGGGTGGAAGGCGCCGGCTTCCAGGGCGACACCAATGTGCTGACCCTGATCTCAAAGAAAGAGGAAAAGACACTGCCCCTGATGAGCAAGGACGAGGCGGCGGAGAGGCTGCTGGATATGGTGCTGCAGCTCTAAGGAAACGCTGATTAAAGCGTTTCCCCCGCCGGATTCGGGTCGCGAAGCGACATATTTCCGTTCCGAATCCGTGCGATCCCCCGGAGGGGCTAGGGAAATGCTGAATTATTCAGCATTTCCCTAATCAGTTTATCGCTCATATTGCCTGCCGGCTTTTCCTGCGATTCAGAATAACGGACACCGCGGCAAAGCACACAAGCCCTATGATGCTTGCCCAGCCGCCTGCGGACACGGAGGCCGGCGCCTGATAGGTAACAGTATAGGAATGCACACCGGGGGCATTACTCAGGGGAACCTGCAGCAGGCCCCCTGCGCTTCTGGCCATGGCAGGGTGGGTGTCATATTCTGCGCTGCCTCCGGCTTCACTGCCGTTAACAGCTTCCGTGCTGTCCTCATATTCCAGCGGTATTTTCCGCCCGGTCTCGTCCAGCGCTTCATAGCCCCCATAGGCAAACAGCGGCAGCACCGCCCATCGTTCCCCTGTAAGTTCCGTGTCCTCACCGATCACATACTCAAACTGGCTCACCAGCCCGTCCCTGACATAGGATGTGTCCACGATCCCCGCATCATCCGGCAGATACACCACCTCCGAAGCCCCCAGAGCTTCCGCCTCTCCGGCCCCCTCCGGCATCCATTCATAGGGATAGACAATAGTATGCTTCGCCTTGGGAATCCCGATCAGCTTCATGTAATGGCCTTCGGTGTATTCTGCGTCATAGGAGGCGTAGGCGTAGTAGTCGCCGTTTGCGGTGTCATATCGGGGAACCATGGCGATTGCAAGGACCGCCAGGGCGATACCCAGGGCCACACAGAGCCGGTTGCAGCCAACACGATCATCGCATCCTGCTGCCGCGCCTGCTCTCATATTCCTGCAATCCGTCATAGCATACGGTCCGGTCACATACCTCCCAGCAGGGATTTCCGCTGCCGGCCACCTCTTGCCTGCACCGGTTTCCATATCCTCACTGTCCGCTGCTGCATATGCTCCAATCACAGCCTCCCCAGCAGGGATTTCCGCTGCCGGCTGCCTCTCGCCTGCACCGGTTTCCATATCCTTGCAGTCCGCTGCTGCATACGGTCCGGCTGCATCACCTGCCTGTCTGCAGCACATTCCCTCTTCTCTGTCTTCCTCTGCCTTACC
>CAMNLO010000328.1 GCA_946543095.1 uncultured bacterium | reverse complement strand
CATGGTTAAGATCAGATTAAGAAGAATGGGCAAGAAGAGAGAAGCGATCTACCGCATCGTTGTGGCGGACGAAAGATCCCCCAGGGACGGCCGCTTCATCGAAGAGGTGGGAACATATAATCCCAATACGGATCCTTCCACCTTCACAGTGGATTTAGAGGCAGTGGAGCAGTGGATGAAGAACGGCGCACAGCCCACCGACACCGTGGCAAGGCTGATCAAGCTGGCAAAGGCGGGAAAGGCTGCCCCCAGCTTAAAGAAGACCAAGGCTGCCGCCGAGGCTCCCGCCGGGAATAACGAGGACGCCCCCGCAGCCGAAGCTGAAGCCTGAGACCAGGCCTTACGTGGAGGATACAGATGAAAGAATTAGTAGAGATCCTTGCGAAAGCTTTGGTGGATCATCCGGATCAGGTGGTGGTCACGGAAAAGGCTGACGGAAAGTATACGACTCTTTCTCTGGAGGTAGCTCCGTCCGATATGGGTAAGGTCATCGGTAAGCAGGGAAGGATCGCCAAGGCGATCCGCAGCCTGGTGAAGGCAGCTTCCTCCAAGGAAAACATCAAAACGGATCTGGAGATCGTGGATAAGGACGAAGCTTAAGGCATGGTCAGTTTTTTTCGTGTTGGCGTGATCGCCAGTGTATTCGGGTTAAAGGGTGAATGCAAGGTATATCCCACCGGAGAGGAGCCTGATCGGTTTCGCGGTTACGGGGAAGTCCTTGTGGCCCGGGAGGGCGAAGAGGAGGATCAGTGGCAGGAGTACAGGATCCTCCATGTGAAATCCGCCGGGAAAATGCTGATCCTGAAGTTTCAGGGAGTGGACACGCCGGAGGAGGCGAGGCTCCTGTTAAAACGCGAGATCTATATCCCCAGGGAAAAGGCAGTGCCCCTGGGGGAAGGAGAGCACTACATCGCGGACCTGATGGGCTGCAGGGTGCTTGACGAAAATGATACGGAACTGGGCATACTGGAGGATGTGTTGAAGACCGGCTCCAATGATGTTTATGTATGCCGCACGAAAGAAGGAAAGGAACTGCTCCTTCCGGTGATTCCGGACTGTATTCTGGAGAAAAAGCCGGAGGAGGGCTATGTCAGGGCAAAGCTTCTGCCGGGATTAAGGGAGCTTTATCTATGAACTTTACAGTGTTGACCATCTTCCCGGAGGTGATCGATTCCTATGTGAACTGCGGGATCCTGAAGCGTTCCATCGGTCACGGGCT
Source organism: uncultured bacterium (assembly GCA_946543095.1). Classification (GTDB taxonomy): domain Bacteria; phylum Bacillota; class Clostridia; order Lachnospirales; family Lachnospiraceae; genus CAMNLO01. Next base: position 1,575 of record CAMNLO010000328.1, on the reverse strand, counting down.
TTTTTCCGTGAATGCGGTGAACATCCGGGATTACACTCTGGACAAGCACGGCAAGGTGGATGATTATCCCTTTGGAGGCGGCGCGGGTATGCTTCTGCAGGCAGAGCCCATTTACAGAGCCTACGAAGCCGTGGTGGAAAAGATGCAGAATAAGAATCCCAGAGTGGTGTACTTAACCCCTCAGGGGAAGCAGCTTTCCCAGGAGATGGCGAAGGAGTTCGCAAAGGAAGAGGAGCTGATCCTTCTCTGCGGCCACTACGAGGGGATCGACGAAAGGGTGCTGGAAGAGATCGTGACAGACGAGGTCACCATCGGGGACTATGTGTTAACCGGCGGCGAGCTGCCGGCGTTGGTGCTGATGGATGCTATCGTCAGATTCATTCCCGGAGTGCTGCACAACGCAGCTTCCGCCCAGGACGAAAGCTTATCCGACGGCCTTCTGGAATATCCCCAGTACACAAGGCCTGAGGTCTGGAGAGGCAAGGCGGCCCCGGAGATCCTGCTTTCCGGCCATCACGCGAAGGTGAACGAATGGCGGAAGGAACAGGCGCTGATCCGTACCAGGCAGAAGAGACCCGATCTGTACTTCGATTATCTGCGGGGCAGATGAATTTGTGACGTAAATGCCCCGGGGCGCACGTTCACATCGGCAGATCAGCTGTTTGCCTCGTGATCGAAGGAAGTTCGTGATTTCGCTTGTCATGCGGTTATATTTATGATAGAATTCCAATGTTTAGCTTAGTTAGGAGGAAAAGGTCATGTTAAATCATTTGATCATTGATGAAATCGAGAAGGAGCAGTTAAAAGAGCAGGCTCCTGAATTTAATGTAGGTGACACCGTCCGCGTCCATGCGAAGATCCGTGAAGGCGAAAAGGAAAGGATCCAGGTGTTCGAAGGTACCGTTATCAAGAAGCAGAACGGCTCCATCCGTCAGACCTTTACGGTCCGCAAGACCTCCGGCGGTGTGGGCGTGGAGAAGACCTGGCCCATGCATTCCCCCAATGTGGAGAAGGTGGAAGTGGTGAGACACGGTAAAGTCAGACGTGCAAAGCTGTACTATCTGAGAGACCGCATCGGTAAGAGAGCGAAGGTGAAGGAGATCCTGTAAGCCTGCAGGCTCCCTTTGTATTGGATAGTGTATTGCGGCCGCGGAACTGACCGTTTCGCGGCCGTTTCATCGCAAAGGCCCATTTTGGATGTTTCGAAGAAAGCATGAAGGCTTAAGCTTTTATCAGAAGGAAGAGAAGATCAATGCCTCCACCGTAAGGTGGCTTTTGTCTTTGGTGGTGGAAGCTCTGATCGCGGCCTTTCTTGCCTTTGTGCTGGTGTATTCCCTGGGGCTGAAGACCACGGTCATCGGCGTTTCCATGGAGCCCACTCTGTATCATTCCCAGGAGGTTTTCGTGGACCGGTTCCGGTACACCCTGTTTTCCCCGAAGAGGGGGGATGTGATCGCCTTCTGGCCCAACGGCAATAAGAATTCCCATATCTATGTGAAACGTGTGGTGGGACTTCCGGGTGAGACTGTGGAGATCCGGGGAGGAAAGGTGTATATCAACGGGGAAGTGTTCCCG
>CAMNLO010000327.1 GCA_946543095.1 uncultured bacterium | reverse complement strand
CTCGATATGGCTGTTCTGCCTGTCAAATTCTCTGGCAATGGCGGAGGCGATCTCCGCGTCCACGGACTTCACTTCTTCTAATGAATACATAACTCTCCTTTTGTGTCCCGGATACCCTCTCTGCTCGGATGAAACTGCCGCAAGATCACTTTCCGGTTTCCTTTCCCGCATGGACCGTAAACATAAGCTCCTGCGGAAAAGATCGAAAGGCGATCTCTACACAGTCCCCCCGATTCTAACATAAGGCATGGCAATAATCAATGTTGCTCAGGCTTCCCCATCGGTGCGTATGGAAAGCTCCTCCAGCTGTTTTTCCTCCACAGTGCCGGGAGCTCCGGTCATCAGACACACCGCATCCTTGTTCTTCGGGAAGGCAATGACCTCTCTGATGCTCTCCGCTTTGGTCAGAAGCATGACGAAACGGTCCAGGCCGTAGGCCAGTCCCGCATGGGGCGGAACACCGTACTTGAAGGCGGTGAGCAGGAATTCGAACTGCTCCCAGGCCCGTTCCTTCGTGAAGCCCAGCTTTTCGAACATCTTCTCCTGCACATCATCCTGATGGATCCTGACGGAACCGCCGCCCAGCTCCACGCCGTTTAAGACGATGTCATAGGCCTTGGCCCGGACGGCTCCCTGATCGGAATCGATGAGATGCCAGTCCTCCTCCATGGGGGAGGTGAAGGGATGGTGCATGGCCACGAAACGGTTCTCCTCCTCGCTCCACTCAAAGAGCGGGAACTCCGTGACCCAGAGGAAATTGAAATCATTTTCGTTGATCAGGCCCAGGCTCTTTGCCAGCTCGCACCGAAGCTGCCCCAGTACCTTCCAGACGATCGGATTTTGATCCGCCGCGAACAAAAGCAGGTCGCCCTTTTCTCCTCCCATGGCCGAAACCAGCTTCGCAAGCCCTTCCTCGCTGAAGAATTTTGCAAAGGAGGATTTCAAGCTGCCGTCCTCCTGAATGGCCAGCCAGGCAAGGCCCTTGGCACCGGAGCCCTTTGCCATATCCACCAGGGCATCGATCTTCTTTCTGGCCATGCTCCCCTGTCCTTTGACATTGATGCCCCGGACACTGCCGCCGGCATCCAACGCCCCCTTAAACACCGCAAATTCACAGTCCTTCACGGCTTTAGACACATCCGTCAGCTCCATGCCAAACCGGGTGTCCGGCTTATCGGAGCCGAAACGGTTCATGGCTTCGATCCAGGGGATCCTGGGAAGGGGCAGCTGCACGTCCAGGCCGATGGTCTCCCTGCATACATATTGGATCAGACGCTCGTTCACGTCGATGACATCCTCGATATCCACAAAGGAAAGCTCCATATCCAGCTGGGTAAACTCCGGCTGCCTGTCGGCCCGAAGATCCTCGTCCCTGTAGCAGCGTGCCAGCTGGAAATACCGGTCCATGCCGGAGCACATCAGAAGCTGCTTGTAGAGCTGGGGAGACTGGGGCAGCGCGTAAAAGCTGCCGGGATGCACGCGGCTGGGCACCAGATAGTCCCTGGCCCCCTCCGGGGTGGAAAGGCCCAGTGTGGGAGTCTCGATCTCGATAAAGCCTTCCTTTGCCAGGAAATTCCGCATGGCTGTGGTCAGGCGGCTTCTTAAGATCAGGTTTCTCTGCAGGGCGGGATTCCTGAGATCCAGGTATCTGTACTTTAAGCGGATCTCCTCCTTTGTGCCGGAATCCACCGCCACGGGAAAGGGCGGTGTCTCGGATTCGCTTAAGATCCTGATGCTTTTCGCCCGAAGCTCAAAGGCCCCGGTGGCCAGGTTTTCATTGGCTTCCCCGGCCCGCTTTTCCACGGATCCGGTGATGGCCGCCACAAATTCACTCCGAAGCCTTCCGGCCTTTTCAAAGGCCTCGCTTCCGCATTCCGCTTCCTCAAAGATCACCTGCAGGATGCCGCTGCGGTCTCTTAAGTCCACAAAAATGATGCCGCCCTTATTGCGCATCTTCTGGACCCAGCCCATGACCGTCAGGCTCTTTCCCAGATCCTCTGCATTCACTTCCCCGCAGCGCTTGGAGCGCCGCAGGCCCTTCATTGACTCTGCCATTGTGATTCTCCTGTTGTATGATTTATAGTTTGGGAACGGCGGGCTCCAGGGGCTCGTTATAGATCTCCACGATATCCGAATATCCCCTTTCGTTCAGCTGTTCCTTCTGATGCTTCTTGTTTTTGTGCATGGTCACCACAAGGACCTGGGAGCCCTTTCTCCGAAGCTCCTCCACCTCGCTCAACACCTGTATGTAGTTCTCCCCGGAAAGGCCCTTCTCCAGAAGATAGGCGATCTTCGGCTTTTCCTCGGGGACCTTGAAGCCCCGCTCGCTCATCAGCAGGATGATGCGCTCAAAGCCCAGGGAGAAGCCGCAGGCCGGCACCCGCTGCCCGGTGAACTTTTCCACCAGGGCGTCGTAGCGTCCGCCGCCTCCCAGGGAGGATTCCAGCTCATCACTCACCACCTCGAAGATGGTCCCGGTGTAATAGCTCATGCCCCGGACCAGAGTGGGATCAAAGACCAGGTCAAAGTAGTCCCCTTTGAGAGAGTTTACGGTCTCGATCAGCTTTTTAAACTCTTCCTTTACGGAAGGGTCTAAATACTTCTGTACTTTTTCCGTGATATACCAGACCGGATCCGCCGAACGGGCGCAGGAATCAAAGAGCCCCAGGTATTTCTCCACCTTTTCCGCGGGATAGCCGTGTTCCGTCAGCTCCCTTGCCACGCCGTCCCTGCCGATCTTGTCCATCTTGTCCAGACGGATGAACACATCATCCATTTCGGACTCCGCAAAACCGG
>CAMNLO010000326.1 GCA_946543095.1 uncultured bacterium | reverse complement strand
ATAAAAACATGGATAACATAGTACCTTTTGGAAAATTTGTGAAACAAGCATAGAAAAAGGGGTGAATTCCGTAGGAATCCACCCCGCTTTCAGCGTTTCCTTTTACGTAGTCCTATTTACATGACACCCGGTTCTTGCCCGCAGCCTTCGCCATGTAAAGTGCTTCATCCACCCGGATACTGATGGCATCCGGATCCTCTCCCTTCTTGGCTTCCGTTACGCCGATGCTGACGGTCTGTTTCCCTGCCTGTTCAAAATCGATCTCCGCAAAGGCTTTCCGCATGATCTCCGCAAGCTCCATGGCCCTTTGTTCGGAAGCCTCCGGCAGCAGCACCATGAATTCCTCGCCGCCCCAGCGTCCCGCCATGGCTTCAGGCATATTATCCGCGATCACGCTTTTTAACATATCGGAAATGCCGATCAGCACATCGTCTCCCAGCTTATGACCATAGGTGTCGTTAATGTGCTTGAAATTGTCGATATCCAGCATGATCAGGGAAACAGCGGACAAAGGCTCTTCTGCCTGACCGTTGAAACGGGCCGTGGCCTCATTGATCCTGTTCTGGATCTCCCTGCGGTTATACAGCTTTGTCAGACCGTCCGTAATGGCCATTTCCTGCAGCTTCCGGTTTGCCTCCTCCAGCTCCTCCGTGGCAGCTTCGATAAAGCTGGCAAGACGGTTGATCATGCTCACCGTACCGGAATAGCTCTCCTTCCCCATCTGGAAGGAATCCGTCACCCGTTCTTCGATCTCACCTTCCCGCATGGCGGCCACCACCAAAGTCACATTATGCTGATTGACATCCGTTCCGGTCCGGAGAAATTCTCCCGAAGTGTAAAAGCCGGAGGTGGGCACCATGGACTGGAAGGGCATCGTCTCCTTGCTGACCTCTCTGTCTCCCCAGAAGGTCCTTCTTGCGGCACAGGAGAACACCGTGATGATCTCGGGATAGAAGGCCTGGATCGCGGCTCCTCCCTCCTTGACGATCTCCAGAATGGTCCAGGGATCCCCGTAGGCCATTCTCGTCACCACATTCTCTTCGATATCCGCCGTCATCACAAGGGAGCCGTCATCATTGCAGGCAGAGGGGGCCCGGAGGATATCCAGTCCGTTATGTCGATAGAAAAAGGGAAATTCCAGTGTGTTCTGGAAGAAATTCTCGTCGTTTTTGATATGCAGGTATTTGTAATAGGTATCATAGGCAGGCTTTCCGTCCAGCTCATACAAAACGCTGCCCTTCGCCTTTGTGACCTTTAATTCTCTTCCCAGAGGCTTCCAGCCCGCAATATGGGTGGTGGTCACATGGAAATCCTCGCCGCCGATCAAAAGGAACGCGGCGCCTCCCTGATAAATGCCATAGCCCTTGGAAAAAACACAGGCAGTGACATCGTCCAGCCCCTCGTCCAGTGCGCCGCCTCCGAAAACCGACACATCGGGACGGATCCTGCTTAAGCCCTCGCAGAAGCCGGTCATGGACATACCATAGATCGTGGTCACAAGCTCCACTGCGCTGACCCAGGGATTCTCATCGATCTCCCTTGCCAATGCCGATGTAACCTCATCCATGTTTTCGGCGTTCATTTTGTACTGCAGAAGCTTCAGCTTCGTGGAGGGATACTCCATCAGTGTGCAGGTGACGCCGATCTTGGTCTTACACAGCATCCCGTCAATGATGCAGCCATAAGTGGTGCAGCCGAAATACTTGGCGCCCGGCATCTCTTTCTCAATGAGATCAAGCACCGTCTGGATCCGATCTTTCTCTACAGTCTCCGAAAAGATCGTAAAGAGCACATCAGACACCACATGGGTCTTACACCACTGTCTGATCTTGACCAGTTCCTTCTTAAAGGAGGACTTATCACTGTATTCAAATTGAAACTGTCGCATAGTTCACCCTTCTCAAAACCCTAAGGAAATGCTGAATAATTCAGCATTTCCTTAGCCCCTCCGGGGGATCGCACGGATTCGGAACGGAAATATGTCGCTTCGCGACCCGAATCCGGCGGGGGAAACGCTTTAATCAGCGTTTCCCTAACCCCAATGAATGCGCAGCATACTAATTCATTATACCACATACATATAGGATTTGTCTCGAAAAAAGTGTCTTTGCAGTTTCAGGAAAAACGTACTTTCATATAGGCGCAGATCTCCTCCACGCACCGATCAAAGCCCAGCTTGGAGGAATTCAGGCACAGATCGTAGTTTCTGGCATCCGTCCATTCCCTGCCGGTATGATACTTATAGTAATCCGCCCGGTATCTGTCGATGTCCGTCACCCGCTTTTCCAGCTCTTTCCCGCTGATATGAAGCTTGATCTCCGCCTGCATCAGGCAGTAATCCCTGGGGGCGTGCACAAAAACGCTCAATACGTCATCCCTGTCCCTGAGGATATAATCCGCGCAGCGGCCGATGATGATGCAGCTTTCCTTTTCCGCCAGATCTCTGATGATCTTCGCCTGATAGTTAAAGAGATTGTCGTCAGAGGTAAACTCCCTGCTTTCGGGAGGCAGAAGCTCTCCCTGATAGATCTTTTCTGCTGGATGGAACAGCCCGCCTTTCACCTTTTCATCCGCCTTTTCAAACATGGCTTCATTAATGCCGCTGTCGTCAGAGGCCAGACGGATCAGATCCCTGTCATAATAGGGGATCTGAAGCTTTTCGGAAAGCATCTGACCGATGGTCCTTCCTCCGCTGCCGTACTGACGTGCAATGGTGATGACATACTTGTCCCTGCTCATTGCGATACCCCCTTTCTGAAATCATTCCCCCAGATATGCCTTCTTGATCTCCTCGTTG
>CAMNLO010000325.1 GCA_946543095.1 uncultured bacterium | reverse complement strand
CTTTGGGGCGGTGGAATCCGGCTCTCTGGAAGCGTTTTCTTCGATCTCCGCCTCTGCGTCCGTCTCCTCATCTTCCCGGGAATCATCCATGACTCCCGCAGCGTTTCCATCCTCATCCAGCACCATGGTGCCGTTGTTTAAGTTTTCCGCTGCGTCGATCAGAGCTTCATCCACAGCGGACCGGGGCGCTTCCGAAGAACCTTCCCCATCCTCCCCCTCCTGTGCGGGGGCTGTGCCTGCGGCCCCTCCGGGAACAATGCCCAGGCTCTGCTCCGCATTCGTCAGCCGTCTGTTCATCTGAAACAGCTGGTATGCCATTATCCCGCAGAAAACATAGGGAAGCAGGATCGATGTGATCAACGTGCCCATTATGATCTTTTTTAAACGGTTGATCCTTTTTCTGCGCTGTTCGTCCATTCTCGTCTTTCTATAAATAACAATCGTTACAAAAACGTCAGTTCAGTAAATTATATCATACTGTAGAGTACAATTCCACCGAATAATATATGTTATTTAATACTGGGGCCCCGGGCTCGAAAAAAGTACCGTTTCTCTTTGCGGCAGCAGCGAAGATATGTTATAATACAAACGTAACTGTGAACTTCTGCGTAACAGGTACTAGGGGGTATTTTACATGGAAGAGTATAAGAAGATCAAGGCCAAGGGAGATCCGAACATCATCCTGCGTGTGTATCCGGGGCATTTTGTGACCCCCAACTCACACATTAACTACTATGTGGACATGACGGATATGAAGTCCCGCCAGTCAGAGGCGGAAGGAGTCGCGGAGGCCATCTCCAAGTTCTATTCCTCCTCCACTGTCATTGACACGATCCTGTGCATGGACAGCGTGAACGTGATCGGCGCGTATCTGGCGCAGAAGCTGACCCAGGCCGGGAATATCAGCATGAACGCTCACAAGACGATCTATATCCTGTCGCCCGAGATCTCCAGTACGGGCCAGATCCTGTTTCGGGAGAATGAGAAGCATATGATCAAGGACAAGCATGTGCTGGTGCTCCTTGCTTCCGCCACCACCGGACGTACCGTGAGCAGCTCCACCAACACGGTCCGCTACTACGGCGGCGAGGTCGTGGGAGTGTCCGCCATCTTCTCCGCCATGGAATATGTGGACGGGATCCCCATCACCCATCTGTTCGGCCCCGGGGATCTGAACAACTACCGCTCCTATCCCCACTCTTCCTGCGCAATGTGCGAAAAGAAGATCCCGATCGACGCCATCTGCAACAGCCACGGCTTCTCGCTGGTATAAGTTCAACAAGTTAATATGATGTCAAATCTCTGGCGCATGTGCGAGTGATCAAGCATGCGTCAGGTTATGTTTCGTCATTTTTCAGCAAAGCAAAGGAGTATCTACCCCCATGATCCAAGCCATCAATGTCACCTACCGTGTGGGCAAAAAGGCCCTGTTTGAGGATGTGAACATCAAGTTCACGGAAGGCAACTGCTACGGCATCATCGGTGCCAACGGTGCCGGCAAATCTACCTTTTTAAAGATCCTCTCCGGAGAACTGGAGACCACAAACGGCTCCATCGCCATCACTCCCGGGGAGCGTCTTTCCGTGCTGGAGCAGGACCATTTCAAATATGATGCCTACGATGTGCTGGATGTGGTCATCATGGGGAATGCAAGACTCTATGAGGTCATGAAGGAAAAGGACGCCATCTACGCCAAGGAGGATTTCACCGACGAGGACGGCATCAGGGCCTCGGAGCTGGAGGCGGAATTTGCGGAGATGGACGGGTGGAACGCGGAATCCGATGCGGAAACCCTGTTAAACGGACTGGGGGTCCCCACGGAATTTCACCATGCTCCCATGAAGGATCTGGACGGCAATCTGAAGGTGAAGGTCCTGCTGGCCAGAGCCCTCTTCGGAAGCCCGGACATCCTGCTTTTAGACGAGCCCACCAACCACCTGGATCTGGACGCCATCGCCTGGCTGGAGGAATTCCTCATCAGCTTTGAGAACACCGTCATCGTGGTGAGCCATGACCGGTATTTCTTAAATAAGGTGTGCACCCACACCGCGGATATCGACTACGGCAAGATCGAGCTCTTCGCCGGCAACTACGATTTCTGGTATGAATCCTCCCAGCTGATCCAGAAGCAGAAAAAGGAAGCAAATAAGAAGAAAGAGGAACAGATCAAGGAGCTGCAGGAATTCATCTCCCGCTTCTCCGCCAACGCCTCCAAGTCAAAGCAGGCCACTTCCAGAAAGCGTGCCCTGGAGAAAATCCAGCTGGACGATATCCGGCCCTCCAGCAGAAAGTATCCCTGGATCGATTTCCGGCCCGACAGGGAGATCGGCAACGAGGTCCTGTATGTGGAGAACATCAGCAAGACCGTAAACGGGGAAAAGGTGCTGGACAACATCAGCTTCATCGTGGGACATGACGACAAGATCGCCTTTGTGGGAGGCTGCGAGCTGGCAAAGACCACACTGTTCCGCATTCTCATGGGAGAGATCGAGCCGGATTCCGGGACCTACAAATGGGGCGTCACCACCTCCCAGGCCTATTTCCCCAGGGACTACACCGAGGAATTCAACAATGACTTAAACATCACGGAATGGCTCACGGGCTATTCCGAGATCAAGGATATGACCTATGTGAGGGGCTTCCTGGGACGTATGCTCTTTGCGGGAGACGACGGCATCAAGAAGCTGAAGGTCCTCTCCGGAGGGGAAAAGGTGCGCTGCCTGCTGTCCAAGATGATGATCTCCGGCGCCAACTGCCTGATCTTCGACGAGCCCACAAACCATCTGGACATGGAATCCATCAC
>CAMNLO010000324.1 GCA_946543095.1 uncultured bacterium | reverse complement strand
CCTCCAGCAGAAGCCTTGCGTCCAGCTCCGCTTCCCGGATCCCGTTCAGCGATAGCAGTGCTCTTCCCCGTTCATACAGCTCCGAATAGGTCATTGCTCCGTATCCTCTTGCGATGCGATCTTTTCCAGGGCCTGGGCAATTGTTTCGGAGACGGACTCTTTCATATCCGCCACGGCCTTTTCCGGATCCGGGGTCGTGATGTCGATGGAGGATGGAGATGTTATGTTAACTAGCTGTGCGGGTTCTATTGGTTCTGAAGTTATGTTAACCTCCGCCGTATCCAATGCAGTGTTTGGTGTTATGTTAACCGCACTGACATCTGCTGTAGGGCTCGGTGTTATGTTAACCTCTGCTGCATCCGCCGCAGCATCCGCCGGCCCTTCCTCCTCAAAATCGTAGTCGTAGTCGAAATTTTCCCTCAAAAAGGTCTTCCAGTCAAAGACCGCTTCCACCGCCTTGATGGCCACCTCCACCATGTCCTCTGTGGGCTCTCTGGTGGTAAGGCGCTGCAAAAGCAGTCCCGGTGCCGATAAGATCTGCACCAGGAAGAAATCCGTTTTCCCCGCCAGGCGGATGATCTCATAGGAGATCCCGGCGATGACGGGGATCAGGGCGATCCTGGTCAGAAGCCTGTATAACGGGCTGTCCATCCGGATAAAGAAAAACAGCACGATGCTCACCAGCATGACAAACAGCAGAAAGCTGGTGCCGCAGCGCTTGTGCATCCTGGAGGAGCGCATCACGTTGTGCACAGTCAGCTCATAGCCCCGCTCCACGCAGTTGATGCATTTATGCTCCGCCCCATGATACATATAGACCCGGCGGATATCCTTCATGAAGGAGATCAGCACCACATAAACAAGGAAGATCCCGAGGCGCAGCGCCCCCTCGATAATGGCCAGAAGCGACTCATTATGGAGATGGGGACGCAAAAGCTCCACCAGAAAATAGGGGAGGATCATGAAGATGCCGATGGCAATGATGAACGAGATCACGGTGATGATCCCCATGATCACATCCTCCGTTTTCTCTCCGAAGATCCTTGTCAGGAATTTTTCAAAGGCCCCCGGTTCCTCTTCCTCTTCTCCGGCCTCCTCTTCATAAAAGGCTGCGGAATAGTTCAGGCACCCGGTGCCCAGCACCAGGGAATCCAGGAAGCTGAAAATCCCCCGGATAAAAGGGATCTTCCGGAAGATGCCTCCCGCTACGCCGTCGTAGCTGCGCTTCTCCACCTCGATGCCGCCATCGGGGCGCCGCACCGCTATGGCCACCTTTTCCCTGTTCTTCATCATGATGCCTTCCAGCACCGCCTGTCCGCCGATCCCGGAATAGACCTTACGTAATTTTGCCATGAGATTCCTTTACGTATAACGCTCCAAACCCGGCGGCTGTCCAAAACTCTCTGGGAGGAAAGCCCGCATTCTGCGCTCTTAGGACCGGGCCCGGATAATAACGAAAGTGGGCTGGAGCATAAATGCCCCAACCCACTGAGTGCCGAAACAGTATAAGCTAAGCGTTGATGCCGTACTTCTTGTTGAACTTGTCGATACGGCCCCTGGCCTGTGCAGTCTTCTGCTGGCCGGTGTAGAAGGGGTGGCACTTGGAGCAGATTTCCACGTGGATGTCTTCCTTGGTGGAACCTGTTTTAAAGGTGTTGCCGCAGTTGCATGTTACTGTGGCCTCGTAGTAATCGGGTTGAATGTCTTTTTTCATGGTAACCTCCAATATAATGGGATCAAACTGGATCCTCCGGATACATCGCCCGCTCGCGCGTCGGGTAACATATAGGGAAGAAACGTTGAAAAACACTGACAGCTGTGCCAGCCGACACAGCAAAAAGATTCTAACACAATCAAAAACCCATTGCAAGCAGAATATGCTGTCAGGGTCCAAAGGTACAAAATCAGGGCTTTTCGTAGTATTTCCAGAGCTCCGTTTCCTCGATCCGCTCCATCAGCTGCCGCATCCGCTCCGTATTCTCACGGATACGCTCCTCTGTCACCTCATAGGGATCCCCCAGTGCATCCGCCGGTCGTTCCCCGGAAAAGGCCTGAAACATCTGGAAGGTGATCTCCGGGGAAAAATGAAGGGTGTCCATATAGTTCTCCGGATCCAGGATCACGGTCTCGTCCTCCTGGAAATCATAAGCTCTGACATTAGGGTAGGAAAGCAGCTTTTCCGCTGCGGTCTCCTTTCCTTTCAGATCCCTCTCCAGCTCCCCCGTGCGGTATGCTTCATCCCACCAGACCAGGGAATAGGGCGGGAAATAGAACACAAACTCTGTCTCCGGATGCCTGCTCACAAGCTCCGTGAGCATCGAAAGATTGGCCGCAAGCAGCTCGCTGTCCGCATCCGCCCCCCGGGAGGGCAGCACCTCCTCTGCGGGAGTGTAGGCCCTTCGTACCATATCCACACCGAAGGTCTTCCATTTCGCCCAGTTGTAGGATTCCCCTTCATCATATTCCTTCAGGAAGGAATCCGCCAGCATCAGGGGCAGCTTCTCAAGGAGCACATCCTTGTTCCAGAGGTAGAGCACATCATCAAAGGGATTCCGGTTATAGAGATACATGGGCTGGCCGGTGGACTCAAAGGAAGGGAGGGGATTCGCAAACAGAGCCGCGGTGTCCAGATTGTAAAACACCCGCCTGATCCGGCTTCCTCTCTTCTCCCGGCTCCGGTAGGCCTCTTCCAGATAGTAATGTAAGTCCGCAGTGGAGCCGGACGCCCGGATAGCCTTGATCAAAGTCACCCGGAAGGCATCGTCAAACCACCTGTTATTGAAATTCTCCGCCACGGAGGAGCCCGCCAGAACGCTGTCG
>CAMNLO010000323.1 GCA_946543095.1 uncultured bacterium | reverse complement strand
TCCGCGGGCGCTCATGTTGTCCATAAATATCATTTTTATCGAGGATTGCCGCTGGAATCTTCCTATTCGCAATACAGAGTTATGTTAACTATACACCATTATTTGAGTGACTAAAACAGCAATCATATCGTTTTTGAGTTATGTAAATTATAAGACGCATGTAAGCGGTGTAAATGGTTATTACGCGTTGTTTAGTTATGTAAACTAAAAGGAGCTTCATGTCTTTTACACATCTTCACGTTCACACGGAGTATTCCCTGCTGGACGGCTCCAATAAAATCTCCGAATATGTGTCCCGGGTGAAGGAGCTGGGGATGGATGCCTGCGCCATCACGGATCATGGGGTCATGTACGGTGTCATCGATTTCTACAGGGCCTGTAAAAAAGCAGGGATCAAGCCCATCATCGGCTGTGAGGTCTATGTGGCCCCGGGCTCCCGCTTTGACAGGGAAAAGAGCGCCACAGAGGGGAAATACTGGCATCTGGTGCTTCTGGCTAAGAACAACAAAGGCTACGAAAACCTTTCGAAGATCGTCTCCAGGGGCTTTACTGAGGGCTTTTACTATAAGCCCAGGGTGGATCATGAGCTGTTAAGGGAGTATCACGAGGGACTCATTGCCTTAAGCGCCTGCCTGGCGGGGGAGGTGCCCAGAGCCATTACGGCAGAGCGCTACGAGGACGCCAGGGCAGCCATCAGAAAGCACGTGGAGATCTTCGGTGAGGGAAACTATTTTTTAGAGCTCCAGGACCATATGATCGACGACGGCCAGCGGCAGGTGAATGAGCATCTCATTGCCATGTCGAAGGAGCTGGGAGTTCCTTTAGTCTGCACCAATGACTGCCACTACACCTATGCCGAAGACGCGGAGGCCCATGATGTGCTGCTGTGCATCCAGACCGCCAGCTCTGTGAAGGATACCAACCGGATGCGCTATCCCGGCGGGCAGTTCTATGTGAAGTCCGAGGAGGAGATGCGGCTTCTCTTTGGCTATGTGCCGGAGGCCATGGAGAACACCGCGAAGATCGCGGAGCGCTGCAATGTGGAGATCGAGTTCGGGGTCCGGAAGCTGCCTCATTTCGACTGCCCCGGAGGAATGCCCTCCAATGTGTATTTCAGAAAGCTGTGCTACGAGGGCCTTGCGGAGCGGTATCCCGAACAGGTGCAGTGTGCGCAGCGGGAAAGCAGCATTGAGGTTTTCATCACGGAGAACCAGACGGGGGCAAAGGTGGAGACCACGAGAGCCGTGATTACGGTTCCCGTGGACATCACTCCTGTCCCGGAAACGGACGGGCAAAGCCTCATCGACCGCATGCAGTATGAGCTCTCCGTCATCGAGCGCATGGGCTTTGTGGATTATTTCCTCATTGTCTGGGACTATATCAATTTCTGCAGGAAAAACGGCATCGCCGTGGGCCCGGGCAGAGGCAGCGCAGCCGGCAGCATTGTTTCCTACAGCCTCCATATCACGAACATCGATCCCATCCGCTACGGCCTGATCTTCGAGCGGTTCCTAAACCCCGAGCGCCAGTCCATGCCCGATATCGACGTGGATTTCTGCTTCGAGAGAAGAGGCGAGGTCATCGAATATGTCTGCGAAAAATACGGGCGGGAGAAGGTGGTCCAGATCATCACCTTCGGCACCATGGCAGCCAGAGGCGTGATCCGGGATGTGGCGAGGGTCATGGACAAGCCCTATGCCTTCGGGGATATGCTGGCGAAGATGGTCCCCATGGAGCTGGGGATCACGCTGGAAAAGGCCATCCGGATGAATCCGGAGCTTTCGGAGCGCTTTGAGAACGATCCGGAGATCCGGGAGCTTCTCACCATGTGCATGAAGCTGGAGGGGCTCCCCAGGAATTCCTCCACCCACGCGGCAGGAGTCGTGATCTGCGGAAAGCCGGCGGAGGACCTGGTGCCTCTGGCAAGAGGGGTGGACGGCGCCGTCACCACCCAGTTCACCATGACCACCATCGAAGAGCTGGGGCTTTTAAAGATGGATTTCCTGGGCCTCAGGACCCTGACCGTGATCCGGGATGCCGTCAGGAACATCCGGGATTCCCGAGGGGAAGAGATCGATATCGACCGGATCCCCATAGACGATGCCTCCGTTTACAGGGAGATCGGACAGGGAAAGGTGGAGGGCATATTCCAGATCGAAAGCGGCGGGATGAAGAGCTTTATGACGGAGCTAAAGCCGGCCTCCCTGGATGATATCATTGCCGGCATCGCCCTGTACCGTCCCGGCCCCATGGATTTTATCCCCAGGTATATCAGGGCGAAGAATGACGCCTCCGGCATTGTGTATGTTACGCCACAGCTGGAGCCCATCTTAAGCTCCACCTACGGCTGCATCGTCTATCAGGAGCAGGTGATGCAGATCTTCCAGTCCCTGGCAGGCTATGGCCTGGGGGCGGCGGATGAGATCCGCCGGGCCATGAGCAAGAAAAAGCAGTATGTCATCGACGAAAACCGGGAGACCTTTGTCCACGGAGATGCGGCAAAGGGCATCGCCGGTTGCGTAAGGAACGGCATTTCCGAGAAGGCGGCCAATGAGATCTATGATTCCATGCTGGATTTCGCCAAGTATGCCTTCAACAAATCCCATTCCGCCTGCTATGCCGTGGTGGCATATCAGACCGCCTGGCTGAAGGTCCACTACCCGGTGGAGTATATGGCTGCCCTTCTGACCTCGGTGACGGATTTTACGGAAAAGGTGGCAGGTTATATTTACGTCTGCCGACAGATGGATATCGGGGTACTGCCCCCCGATATCAATAAGGGCTATCCCCGGTTCACGGTGGAGGAGGGGAAGATCCGCTTCAGTCTGTGCGCCATCAAAGGCGTGGGGAAAAGCGT
>CAMNLO010000322.1 GCA_946543095.1 uncultured bacterium | reverse complement strand
ATAAAAAAAGAGCTGCTGACGGGAATCGGACCCGTGACCTCCGCCTTACCAAGGCGACGCTCTACCGACTGAGCCACAGCAGCATCTCTTTGTGAACGTTACCGCTCACAAGTTGATATATTACCAGACACAGAGAAAATTGTCAAGCATAAAAATGAAAAAAATATTGGAGGCAGATGTGAGCAGAATAATATTGGCATCGGCGTCGCCGCGCCGCAGGGAATTGCTGGAAAAAGCACATGTACGATTTGAAGTGATTCCTGCTGAAGGGGAAGAAAAGGCAGAGGCTGCAGAGCCGGGAGAGAAAGTGATGCTTCTGGCATCAGCCAAGGCTCTGGAAGTATGTGAAAAGCTGGAGCCTGAAGAGGATATGCTCGTACTTGGAGCAGATACGGTCGTGGTTTATAACGGGATTATTCTGGGAAAACCGCATGATCGTGACGAAGCAGTGCGGATGCTTACAGAGCTGCAGGGAAACATTCATCAGGTATATACGGGGGTTGCCTGGCGGCAGTATAAGAACGGCCGATGGACAGAGCACCGGTTTGTAGAATGTACAGATGTGCTGTTTTATCCGGTAAAGGAAGAGGAGATCATTGCTTATGTGGATACAGGAGATCCGCTGGACAAGGCAGGGGCTTATGGAATCCAGGGAGACTGGTGCGTCTATGTAAAAGGAATACGCGGTGACTACAATAATGTAGTGGGCCTCCCAGTGGCACGGCTGTTTCATGAAGCCTCGAAAGAGGGGATCCGCCTGACATCCTGATTCTCTACGGGCAGGATATAAGTGAAAAAGAGAGAGTGACAGATCCTGGAATGCGTGTTATAATCACCAGAAAAACAAAAAGGAGACGGGCAGGATGATCAAGGCATGCATTTTTGATCTGGACGGAACTCTGGCGGATACGCTGGATTCTCTGGCCACGGTTGCGAACGGAGTGCTCCGCGATTTCGGACTTCGGGAGCTTCCGCGGGAGAATTTTAAATATTATGCAGGAGAAGGCGCGACCATGCTGGTGCGTCGGTGCCTGAAGGATGCGGGGGATCCTGAACTCACCCTGCTTGAAAAGATGGATCAGGTGTACCGCGAACGCTTTAATGCCAACCCATTGTATCTGGTTCGCGCGTATGAAGGGATGCCGGAGACCTTGCGTCAGCTGAAGGAAGAAGGAATGTTTCTTGGTGTGTGTACCAACAAGCCGCAGGAAGCGGCCTTGAAGGTGATCCGGACACTGTTCGGAGATGTTTTTGACGAGATCGTCGGGCAGCAGGAGGGACTTCCCCGAAAACCGGCACCGGACGGCGCCCTTCTGCTGGCTTCCCGCTTTGGCGTACAGCCGCAGGAATGCATGTATATCGGCGATACGGCTACGGATATGCAGACCGGCCTGGGAGCAGGAATGTTCACGGTGGGTGCTTTGTGGGGATTCCGTACCCGTGAGGAACTGGAAGAGAATCATGCGCAGGAACTGGCTGAGAGTCCTGCAGATCTGTGCAGGATCCGGAGGGAACATGATTAAACTGGTTGCAAGTGATCTGGACGGAACGATCCTGAAGAACGGCGCACAGTCTCTTCCTGCAGGATTTGTGGATCTGATTCGAGGACTGAAGGACGCAGGGATTCATTTTGCTGCCGCAAGCGGAAGGCAGTACGCCAACATGAGGCGGCTGTTTCTTCCTCTGGAGGATGAAATCTCCTATATCTGCGAAAACGGGGCACTTACCCTTTATAAAGGAAAAGTCCTGAACCAGGATGTGTTTCCCGATGATCTGCTGCGGGATATCCTGAGAGAGGCACAGAAAAAGGAAGGAACCGAGGCAACCAGCTCCATGTGGAACGTGCAGTATCTGTTGTCCCGGGATCCGGAGTTTATCCGAATGATGACGGAAGTGATCCGGTATGACTGCAAGGTGGCTTCTTCCATCGATGAAATTCCCGAAGGCTGTATCAAAGCAGCCATCTATGAGAATCAGGGAGATATGGAGGAAAACCTTCATTATTGGAACAGCCGGTTTGGAGACCGCTGCAAGGTGGCAACCTCAGGAAGCCGTTGGCTCGATTTTATTCCTTACAGCACAAACAAGGGGAATGGCGTCCGCGAATTATTGAAGGTGCTGGGTCTGCGTCCGGAGGAATGCATGGTCTTTGGAGACGAGTACAACGATACCGAGATGCTTCAGAGTGTGAAGTACGGTGTGGCGATGTCCTACGCGAAGGAAGGGGTGCGCAAAGCAGCAGCCTATACGGCGGACAGTGTAGAGGAGATCCTCGAAAAACTGATCCGTTCGGGAGGAGAACCAGGAGGGATTTTTAATGTACAGTAAAGAAGCAATTGAGGTTTTTCTGAAAAACCAGAGACAGCTCTTTGATGAGACAGTGGCGGAGAACGAGGAAGAAGCCCGGGAATTTCTGGAGGAGTGTATGGCAGTGGAAGTCGCTTCCATCAAAGAGGTCCGCAGATATCTGGATGAAGCCGGGGCGGATGTTTCCGGCATGAGTGCGAAGGAACTGGAGGAGGCAAGCGAAGTTTTTGCGCTTCCCTCGGGAAGATATCTGATCGTGGAAGGATAAGAATTTTGGATAAAAGACGGTTGTAATTCCGTAAAATGGAGATTACAACCGTCTTTTTTTGCGTGCTAGAATGAACATAGTCAAAAGAATTTTGCGGATGGACAAGTCCGTCAGAACAGTACATAAGGAGGAAGGATCATGAGATTTTACCGATGGACAGCGGCTGCGATGGCAGCGCTTCTGACTTTTTCGGCAGCTCCTGCCGTGGCTTTTGCAGAGGAGCCGCCCGCAGAGAAACAGGCGGAGGGAAGCCTGTACGAGCTTGGAGGAGAGCTTCTGATTTCGGGAA
>CAMNLO010000321.1 GCA_946543095.1 uncultured bacterium | reverse complement strand
AGATAGAGCAGCCGGCTTTTCTTACGATCTCAGCGTCCGTGTCGATCAGGGGCAGCCCCATGCGCTTTGCCAGGGCTCTGCCGCAGCTGGTCTTGCCGCTGCCCATAAAGCCGATGAGAACGATGCTGCTCATGAAAGCCCCATGGCCTCCTTTAAGGATGTAAGCACCTGTCCTGTGATCTCTTCCGGGACCGTAAGCCCTGTCCAGAGCTCATAGGCCAGGATCCCCTGATACAAAAGCATTTTTAATCCGTTGGCGGTTTTCGCCCCGGCCTTCTTTGCGTATTTCATGAATTTTGTTTCCACCGGATTAAAGATGCAGTCGAAGGCAAAGCGCAGCCTGTCATAAAACGCTTCCTCCTCAATGGGAGAGACCTCCGTATTCGGGGAAAGCCCCACGGAAGTGGCCTGGAAGCAGAGATATCCTTCCCCGGGAAGGGTTTCCCATGCACCAATGGGAAGGGCGCTCCATTTCGTCTCCGGATATAAGCCCGCAAGCTCCTTGACCAGCGCCTCCGCTTTCTCCAAAGAGCGGTTCAGCACAAAGACCTCCGCTGCCCCGTATTTCCCCAGCATATGGGTGCAGGCTCTGGATGCGCCTCCGGCTCCCAGAACGATCGCCTTCGCGTCATTCAAACGGATGCCTTCCTCCATTACTGCCCGGTACAGCCCCGGCATATCCGTATTATAGCCGTAGAAGCCATCCTCTCTTCTGACAATGGTATTGACTGCCCCGATCCTCAGGGCATCCTCATCCACTTCCTTTAAGAATTCCATGACGGCTCTCTTGTGGGGGACCGTCACATTCATTCCCGAAAACCCAAGGGCCCAGGCGCCCCGAAGGGCATCTCCCAGCGCATTCTCCTCCACGGGAAAGGCCGCATAGGCCATGTCTGCATCCAGTAATTCGGATAAACGGTTGTGAAGGATGGGGGATACGGAATGACCCACCGGATTGCCGAGAAGTGCCGCCAGTTTAGTGTGTGCCGTGATCTGTCTCATCATGTAAAGCTTTCTTTCTTCTCCTGGCCCCTTCATAGGCTTTTAAGAGAAGCCTCTCCGGGATCCTTTTCAAAATGATCTGAATCTCTTCCCTGGGATGCAGGGGTCTTACCAACACGGTGAAGATGCCGAGGAGCCTGGCCCCCCAGATGTCCGTAAAGATCTGGTCTCCGATGGCGATGGTGTTTTTCGCGTCGGTCCCCATATACTCCATTGCCCTTAAATACCCTTCCCTGAAGGGCTTTCCGGCTTTGTAGATATACTCCGACTGCAGGGGCCTTGCAAAATCCGACACCCGCCTTTCTTTGTTATTGGAGAGGATCATGGTGGAAAACCCCATGGCGTGGAGCTTTTTGAACAGGGCCTTTGCCTCTGCATTCGCCGGCGCCCCGTGAAACACCAAAGTGTTGTCGATATCGAAGATCAGCCCTCTGTAGCCCTTTGCATAGTAGTGCTCAAAGGGGAAGTCATAGACGCTTTTTGCCCTGACATTGGGATAAAACTGTTCTAAGAATCTCACTGCTGCTTCCCCGTCATCATGCCCCTGAGCTCTTCCATAAAGGTGTTGATATCCTTGAACTCACGGTACACGGAGGCAAACCGGACATAGGCCACGGCATCCAGCTCCATCAGCTTGTTCATTACCAGTTCCCCGATGACCCTGGTGGGGATCTCCTTTTCTTCCCTCTTGGAGATCTCCAGCTCCACCTCATCCACCAGGTCATTGATGGCGATGGCGCTGACAGGCCGCTTGTGGCAGGCTCTTAAGATGCCGGCCTCGATCTTCTGACGGTCGTAGGTTTCTCTGTTGTTATCCTTTTTGATCACGATCATGGGGATCGTGTCCACCTTTTCATAAGTGGTGAAGCGCTTGCCGCACTCGTCACAGATCCTGCGCCTGCGGATGGAATTATTATCCTCCGCGGGTCTGGAATCAATGACTCTGGTGTTTTCATGGCTGCAAAAAGGACATTTCATTTACATTGTCTCCAATCTGATTTTGTGTTTTATGGTAAGCGAAGAAATCAATTACGGTTTGCGCCTGCTCAAACCTGCAATGATCCTCTGAGCGAGGATATCCGAAATGACTTCCTTCGTTTCGGATAACTTCTCTATCTCTTAAACAGGTTGCTCAAAAGCCCTCTGCCGATGGAGGCTCCCAGATTTCCTCCCAGCTTTTTGCCGAACTTTCCGCCGATGGTCTCTCCCAGGGCATTGCCTACCTCTCTGCCCACAGTCCCTCCTGCGGTGCCTGCCACACTGGCGGCTGCCCGGCCGGCCTGCTTCGCCTGCCTTTGCTGCTCCTTTTCTTCCGCCTTTCTTCTGGCTTCCTCCGCCCTGGCCTGCTCTCTCGCGGCTTTCTCTTCCGCTCTGGCCTGCTCCCTTGCGACTTTCTCTTCCGCCTTTGCCTGCTCCTTTGCGGCCTTTTCTTCCTCTTTGGCCTTCTGCTTTGCTTCCTCCTCCAGCCGCTTTAATTCCGCCTCCTCCATGCCCATGCGCTCCAAAAACTCATAGGCTGTGAAGCGGTCCACGGCTTCGGCATATTTCGTATAGAGAAAGTCTGCTTTGGTATGGGCTTTGATCTCCTCCCCGGTCATGGGACCCATTTTGGACTGAGGGGGCACCACCGCTCCCTTCTCCACAATGGTGGGGATCCCGTCCGTTCCCAGTACGGAGATCAGGGCTTCCCCTGTCCCCAGGGTGATCAAAGTCTCATAGGTGTCGAAGCTTTCATTGGACCGGTAGCTCATGGCTGCCGCTTTCGCCTTCTTCTGCTCCGCGGGAGTGTAGGCATGCAGGGCATGCTGGATCTTGTTGGACAGCTGGGACAGCACCCCGTCCGGGATATCCTGGGGATTCTGGGTGATAAAGAAGATCCCCACTCCCTTGGAGC
>CAMNLO010000320.1 GCA_946543095.1 uncultured bacterium | reverse complement strand
ACTGACCAGGATGAAGCTGTATCCAGAATGCTGGGGCTTGTCCGCACCGGGACGGTCAAAACCATCACCGGCAGGGAAATCGAGCTTAAAGCGGATACCATCTGCGTTCACGGGGACAGCGAAAAAGCCCTGACGTTCGCCAAAGCGCTCCGCCGGGCCTTTTTTGATGAAGATATTTCTGTTACGCCTGTTTCTTTCGAGTGAATATGGAAGAAATGCTCCGCTCTGCTTCGCATTTCTCTGAACCCTGTTCCGCAGGCGTCCGGAACCGGACTGGAAAGATCGCTTTGCGATCTTTCCATATGGCCAACTGTCCGGCCACCCCAAATCTTCATCCAGAATGATGTCGGTTATTCCTCCGCTGCCTTCCCGTCAAAGTCCTTGTTGAGATAATGCGGCCTGGTATCCACCCCGAGATGACCGCCATTTTCGGCGGCCTCTTCCCGAAGGACCCGAAGCGCCCCCTCCACGTCAGTGATGTCGCTGCTGATCAGCCGATCTGTGTCCTTCCAGGCGCAGAGCGGATTATGCATCTCTTCGTACGGGCGGTCTGTCGTGGCTAAAAACTCGGAACACGCCACCCGGAAAGTATCCGCTTCATGTCCGTTTTTCCACTCCCCGTCCGCATACAGGACCTCACCGTCCTTTACCAGGGCATTGACCGTCATATCGGAAAAATAGCAGTCGATCCCCCAGATCACCGAGAAAAGCTGCGTCCCTGACGGCGTAAGCGAATACTCCAGCAGTTCCAGAAGCTCCTCTCCGGTAAGTTCAAAGCTGTAGATAAGGTTGGAAAAGGGGAAAAGCGTGTAAATATCCGAAACGGTAACCTCTCTCCTGTCCTCTCCTTCCGGGATTCTCAGATTGTCCCGCATGCCTGTCTGATTGTAAAAGCCAATATCCGATCCCGTCATCCTCGCCGCAAGCGAAGCATGCCAGTTTCCTGCCGTGCTGGAGCGGTCACCGCTGTCCGCAAGAAAGTCAAAGCGCTCCACCGGAACCGTGATATAGCCCAGGCTCTGTGCAAGTACCTCCTCCATATCCGCCACGGCATCCCGGGAAATCCTGAGGATATCCGGATCGAGATACTGAGCATTTTCCACCGTATCGTACAGGTCAGACGCCCTTCTTCCGGTGCTCACCGTCCTCAGCCCATCCACTCCACGCAGTACAGGCTGGCCGCCTTCCTCCAGGTCAAACACCAGATCTGCGGTTACACAGGCCTTTCCCTGGCCTGCCGGCATCGCAAAAGGAATTCCATGGCCGTTCCTGCCGACGTCATTGCTGTGTACATGCCCGCCGAGGATCAGGTCAATGGCCGTGTCGCGCTCAAGCTGTCCGGCCAGATAGGCCGCGTCCGAGTGCGTCAGCACGATCGTCGCGTCGCAGGCGCCGCTCTCCTCAAGCTCCTTCGCCAGGGCCACAAGCGCGTCATAGTCCTCCCGGATCTCATACCCGAGAAACGCAAAGTTTCTCTCCAGGACAGCCCCGGAATAATCTCCGGCAAACCCGATGACACCGATCTTTACCCTGACCTCATGGCCCTCCCGGTCGACTGCCGTCTTATCCAGGATGACGTACTCGCCGGCAAGGGGTACCTGCCTGCCATCCTGATAGAGGTTTGACACAATAACGGGGATGCTGTTGATCCTCTCCTCTCCCCCTTCCTGGTAGTCCAGCAGGGTTCCGTCCGGGTCGAAAACATTCTCAAGGCCCCAGTCAAACTCATGGTTGCCGACCGTGACCGCGTCATAGTCCATGGCCGCGAAGGCTGCGGACAGAGGTTTGCCCTCCAGCAGGTTGGAGAGGGTGTTCCCCTGGAAAATATCCCCTCCGTCCAGAAGAACTGTCCTGTCCTTTCTGAACTCTCCGCTTTTCCTGCGCTTATCGCCCACCTTGCCGGCGATCCAGGAAAGGCGATACTCGTACTCTTCATTTGCGGTGTTTACCATATAGCCGTGAATGTCTGAAGTTTCAAACAGAGGCAGGCGGTAGCCCTCCTCATCCCCGATCCCCTCCGGCAGCTCATAGCCATCCTCGAGGCGGTAGCAGGCAAGCGCAAAGGGCGTGGGATCGTCCCCCTCTTCGTACTGATAGGCGTTGAAATACCTGCCTCCATGATAATACTCGAGGCAGAAATTTGTGTAGGTATCCGAACCGGCGACGTACACGGCGCCGGAATTGTACAGGAAGCCTCCCTCCTGCATCTGCCAGCGGCTGCACTCCGACGCCTCCCTGCTGAAATACACGCCGTTTCCCGATCTGTAGGAGGTCAGATATCCCTCCTGGGTCCTCAGCAGCACGCTGCCATCCTCTCCTCTTTCCAGGGAAAACACTGCCGTCTCCTCCGGGAGCGAAAGGATCGTCTCCCCCTCCGACCTGGCCGGCATGCCCGCAAGGCAGTTGGCTGAAGGCAGGGTGCAGAGCACTCTCGACCTTTTCTCGTGGACGATCACGAAACGGTCATCCTCGTCAAGCTCTGTAAAATCCACCCTTCTTGCCGCCGCCGGCTTTTCCTCACCGGTTTCCGCGACGACGCTCATGTGGCTCATGCCCAGAATAACGCCAAGCAAAACTGCCGTTCCGATAATCTTCTTTAAACACCCTTTCATCCTTAGTCTCCTCTTTACGTCGTTGTTTTCACATCCCCCGGTGCGAAGCTTCGCGCCTTCCCTTTCCCCGGGTCCTGGCGGGTCAAACCCTGGCCGCAGGTTCTCGCCGCTTTTCTTTATATATAGAAAAAAGATGTCATAAAACTGTCATATCCCCGTCCCTGTTCCGGCCTGTCTATTGACATTTTGTTGTGCGTATTATACGATATACTTATCCTGTTTTTCACATTGTCCCGGAAAGGAGACAGCACATGAAAATTATTAATTTCGGTTCCCTGAATCTGGATTATCTCTATC
>CAMNLO010000319.1 GCA_946543095.1 uncultured bacterium | reverse complement strand
CCCCTTGTCCTGAATATCCGTATGATAAGCGGTACGTCCCACCTCCGCCATGATGGAGATCTTCAGTTTGGTGTCATTATCTCCCACGATATCATAGATGTCGTCATCCGAGGAAAACTTCCACTTTCCGAAGGCTTCCGGATCAAACATCTCTTTGGAGGCGCGGTAGCCGAATTCCATATAATCCACTCCTGCCTTCACATTGGTCTGGTAGAGCTTCTTAACGAAATCGTCTGTAAACCGGAAGTCATTGCAGAGACCCCCGTCCCGGATGGTGGCGTCGAACACGCGCACATCCTCTCTCACCGTCATCAGATTACCGCGCAGCTGCATGATACATCTCCTTTACTTGCCCGGGCTTTGGTCCGAAGGCATGATACCAGTGGCGCCCATAAAAGAATTAGGGCCAATTCAACCCCTTTACTCTACTTCAGAGCGAAAAAAAAAGCAAGTCTTACATCTGTTTCTTGCAAGGAAAAAAAGCTTGTGGTATTCTGTTGCAGATTGAAAACACAGTAAGAGATTCCGAACAAAAAGAGGGAAACTATGCGTCATTTGATGAGTCCACTGGATTTTTCCGTGGAGGAACTGGAACAGCTGTTTCAGCTTGCCATGAAGATCGAATCCCATCCGGAACAATATGCTCACAGGTGTGACGGAAAGATCCTTGCCACCTGTTTTTACGAGCCCTCCACCCGGACAAGATTAAGCTTTGAATCCGCCATGTTAAGGCTGGGGGGAAAGGTCCTGGGCTTTTCCGACGCGGGAAGCTCCTCCGCCTCCAAGGGTGAAAGTGTTTCCGACACCATCCGGGTCATTTCCAGCTACGCGGATATCTGCGCCATGCGGCATCCCAAGGAAGGAGCCCCCATGGTGGCGGCGGAGCACTCCCTGATCCCGGTGATCAATGCCGGCGACGGCGGCCATCAGCATCCTACCCAGACCCTGACGGATCTTCTGACCATCCGCTCCCTCAGGGGAGCACTGGAGGGCTTTACCATCGGCCTCTGCGGCGACCTGAAATTCGGCCGCACCGTCCATTCCCTGATCCGCGCCCTCTGCCGTTATCAGGGGATCCGCTTTGTGCTGATCTCCCCGGAGGAGTTAAGGATCCCGGGATATCTGAGGACCCAGCTGGAAAACGGAGGCTTCCCCTACGAAGAGGTGATCAAGCTGGAGGATGTGATCGGACAGCTGGATATCCTCTATATGACAAGAGTCCAGAGAGAACGTTTCTTTAATGAAGAGGATTATGTACGCTTAAAGGATTTCTATGTGCTGACGGAGGAGAAGCTTCGGATGGCCAAAGAGGATATGCTGGTGCTCCATCCTCTGCCCAGGGTGAATGAGATCGCCGTGGAGGTGGATCAGGATGAGCGGGCGAAATATTTTGTTCAGGCCAGATACGGGGTCTATGTCCGGATGGCGCTGATTCTGACGCTTCTGGGGCTGGCAGAATAAAAGGAGAACAGGATGCTTAACGTAGGAAAAATAGAAGAAGGTTTTGTGCTGGATCATATCAAGGCCGGTATGAGTCTTACGATTTACCATCAGCTGGGGTTGGACAAGCTGGACTGCACCGTGGCCATGATCAAAAATGCGAAAAGCAATAAGATGGGCCTGAAGGATATCCTGAAGGTGGAATGCGATATCGACACTCTGGATATGAGCATCCTGGCCTTTATCGACAGGAATGTGACCGTGAATGTCATCAAGGACGGGGTCATCGTGGAAAAACGGGATCCGGAGCTGCCCAAAAAGATCGTGAATATCTTAAAATGCCATAACCCCCGTTGCATCACCTCCATCGAACAGGGGATCTCCCATGTGTTCGTGTTAACGGACGACAACAGCACCTATCGCTGCAAATACTGCGAAGAAAAATACGGCAAGATGAATCAGATGAAATGATCAGGGGAGATTTTTCAGCACCTTCTTTCTGATATAGCGGAAGGTGTAGCGTTCCCCTTTATATGCCAGCATTGTTAAGAGCTTCTCCAGAAGCGCCGCGGTCTTCGGGTGCAGAAGCTCTTTTGTTTTGCCGCTGCGATAGTATCTTAAGGGGGAATCCTGCCTGTATTTCTCCTTCTGGTAGACCTTGCAGGCGGCGATCCTGTCCATGAACATTTCCACGATGTACTGCTTCGGCATGGGAACAGGAGCGATCACGGCATCATGCTCCCCATACTGATAATCAAACCAGTATTCGAAATGATGCCTGTTGCGGCCCTTATGATGGAGCCAGGCGGAGGAATAGCCGATCTCCTCCCGTTCCGCGTTGTTGGGGCTCCTGTCCCCCTGAAAGTACTTCGCTCCCACAAGAAACTCCGTGGGAGAATACTTGGATAGATCATGGGTCAGGCCCTGAAGATAAAGCCCTACCTGAAAGCAGCCCTTTCGCACCTCTCTTCTATGCTCGTTCACAGTTTTCAGATGTCCGATAAAGCCCTGAAGGGTCATGATCTCATTCTCCCTGTATCTGTTTTCCCGGGACTGCCCGTCATCACGCAGATCGTCCGCTCCGGCACCACAAGAAACATCCTGCCATCCTCTTCCACCACTTTGCAGCTGTTCTCCCCGAAGGTGTCGATACAGACCGACAGCTTCTCATCCGTAAGCTTGGGGATGGCGAAACGGTGGGGCATCCAGTGCATATTAAAGGCGGCGTAAATGCTTCCCGAGCCGTAATAGGCCCCGTTCAAAAGCATGG
This sequence comes from uncultured bacterium, assembly GCA_946543095.1. GTDB lineage: Bacteria > Bacillota > Clostridia > Lachnospirales > Lachnospiraceae > CAMNLO01. The sequence goes on along the minus strand of CAMNLO010000319.1, from coordinate 201 downwards.
CGGCATGTCTGCTGTAGCTCATGAAATCCGGCTTGAATGCCTCCTCCCCGTGAAAGGAAAGCTCCGGGAAACCGGTTTTTCTGCCGTCCTGCCCCATGATGTCAGGGGCTTTTGTAAGGCAGGGGAATTCCTTCCTGAGACGGATTAGCTTTTTTGTGAAGGCAAAGAGCTCCTCTCTGAGCTTTTTACTGCGCCAGTTTA
>CAMNLO010000318.1 GCA_946543095.1 uncultured bacterium | reverse complement strand
TCCGCTAAGATCAAGAGCAGAGAAGAATGATGAAAAAGGGCTGGCAGCAGCCCTTTTTTTCTTGTATAATTTAGTGAGCTAAATCGCAGGCGGATCATGGAGGAGACAAATGGAAAACATCAACTGGTATCCCGGACATATGAAAAAGACCCGGGAACTTATAAAAGAGAATCTGAAACTGGTTGATGCCGTCGTTGAGGTGGTGGATGCCAGGATACCCGTATCCAGCAGAAATCCTCTGATACACGAGATCCTGGGAGACAAACCTTCTGTGATCGCCCTCAATAAAATGGACCTGTCAGACGAGAAAGCGAATATTCTGTGGAAGGAACATTTTCGCAGCCAGGGGATCCAGGCGGTGTTGATAAACGGAAACTCGGGAGAGGGCACCAAGGAGCTCCTTGGAAGTCTGGCTAAGATATCCGCAGGCAGAAAGCAGTCGGCGGGGAACAGGCCTTTCAGACTTATGATAGTTGGAGTCCCCAATGTGGGCAAATCATCCCTGATAAATCGCCTTTCCGGAAGAAAGAGCACTCAGACAGGAGACCGGCCGGGAGTGACCAAAGGGAAGCAGTGGATAAAGCTTACTAACGGAATGCAGCTTCTGGACACTCCTGGGATACTTTGGCCCAAGTTCGAAGACCCCGATACGGGTAAGAATCTGGCCTATTGCGGATCCATCAAGGACGAGATAATGGACATACCCACTTTGGCAATGGAGTTTATCGGCTACATGGGGGAGAATTATCCCCGATTGCTGATGGACAGATATAAAATGGAAGAGATCCTTGAAACACCTCTTGAAAACATGGAAGCCATCGCCCTGAAGCGGGGATGCATACTTCCCGGCAAGCGCATCGATTACGAACGGATAGGCAGGCTGGTGCTGGATGAATTCAGAGGAGGGAAGATCGGCAGGATAACCCTTGAGCTGCCTGACGAATCATGACAAAGGAAGAAAGACTTAAAAAACAACAGGAAAGACTTATAGAGATGAGGGCTGTGGAAGATGAACTCCACAGAAAAGGCATTGCCTTTGCGGCGGGAGTGGACGAAGTGGGAAGAGGCCCTCTTGCGGGACCCGTGGTAACGGCGGCGGTGGTGCTTCCCCAGGACTTCGATGTGCCGGGGATAGACGATTCCAAGAAGCTCTCGGAGAAACGGCGGGAAGAGCTCTATGAGATAATCACCCAAAAGAGTCTGGCAATAGGCATCGGTATGGCCGATCATAAGGTGATAGATGAGATAAACATCCTTCAGGCCACAAAAAAAGCCATGGTGGAAGCCGTGGAGAATGCAGACAGGGAACTGAAAAAACACCATGGGACCGGCATCCAGAAGTTGCTCGTGGATGCGGTGGAGCTTGAGGGCCTGACCATACCTCAGGAGGCCTTCGTCAAAGGAGACGCAAAGGTGCTCTGCATAGCGGCGGCATCAATTATTGCCAAGGTAACGAGAGACCGGATGATGGTGGAATACAGCAGAGAGTATCCCTATTATGCATTTGAAAGCAACAAGGGGTACGGAACCAAAGCACATTATGAAGGTATCAGAGGGCATGGAATATGCCCTATACATAGAAAAACATTTTTGAAAGGAGAATTATTAAAATGAAGACTGATATCCAGATCGCACAGGAAACTCAGGCAAAGGAGATCGGGGAGATCGCGGCGGCTGCAGGCATTGATGAAAAGTACCTGGCTCGTTACGGCAGCGATAAGGCTAAGATAGATTACAATATACTCAATGAGATGGGGGATGTGCAGGAAGGCAAAGTGGTGCTGGTTACAGCCATTTCTCCCACTCCCGCAGGAGAAGGAAAGACAACGACTACCGTGGGGCTTGCAGATGCCATGGCCAGAATAGGCAAGAATACCATGGTTGCACTGAGGGAGCCTTCCCTGGGACCTGTTTTTGGAATCAAAGGCGGGGCTGCTGGAGGCGGATATGCACAGGTGATTCCCATGGAGGACATCAACCTGCACTTTACAGGGGACATGCACGCAATCGGAGCTGCAAACAATCTGCTGGCAGCTCTGCTGGACAACCATATCCAGCAGGGAAATGCGCTGAGGATCGATCCGAGAAGGATCACCTGGAAGCGCTGCGTGGATATGAATGACAGGCAGCTTAGATTTATAACCGATGGACTTGGGGGAAGAGTAAACGGCACTCCCAGAGAAGATGGATTCGACATCACCGTTGCCAGTGAAGTCATGGCTATTCTCTGCCTGGCGGGGAGCATAGACGATCTTAAAGACAGACTGAGCAGGATAATCGTAGGTTACACCTATGATGAGGAACCGGTAACGGCAGGACAGCTGAATGCTCAGGGCGCTATGGCGGCACTTCTCAAAGATGCCCTCAAACCAAATCTGGTCCAGACACTGGAGCATACACCCGCCCTGATCCACGGAGGTCCCTTTGCCAATATCGCTCACGGATGCAACTCCGTCATGGCTACAAAAACTGCCATGAAACTTGCGGACTATGTGATCACGGAAGCCGGATTCGGTGCGGATCTTGGCGCTGAGAAATTCCTCGATATAAAGTGCAGAATGGCGGGGATCAAACCGTCGGCAGTGGTGGTGGTTGCCACAGTCAGAGCCTTGAAACATCACGGAGGAGTGGCAAAGGCGGATCTGCAGGAGGAGAACCTGGAAGCCCTCAGAGCAGGTCTTCCCAATCTGCTCCAGCATGTTGAGAATATAACAGGGGTCTTCGGACTTCCGGCGGTAGTCGCCATAAACCGCTTCCCCACGGATACGGAGGCAGAACTTGCTTTGGTTGAAGAGGAGTGCAAAAAGCTGGGAGTCAATGTGGCCCTCAGTGAAGTCTGGGGCAAGGGCAGCGAAGGCGGAGTCGCTCTGGCTGAAGAGGTTGTTCGTCTCTGCGAAGAAAAGAACAGCTTCGGATA
>CAMNLO010000317.1 GCA_946543095.1 uncultured bacterium | reverse complement strand
CGCCGAAACTGGCCGTTGCAGAGGATGCTGTATGCGGGTCCGCCCACTGCCAGATCGCGGATTACTGGTCTGGAGTATTCGGAAAGAAAGATATCAAAGCCTATCAGGCATCGAAGCGAGGCGGATATCTGTATTGTGAACTGCTGGGAAATGGAAGGATCTCGATCAGCGGGGAGGCGACCCTGGTGGCGATCACGGAGATCGTTGCAGCGCTATAGTTCAAGGTCATCGGATGTATAGGTATTGATGGCAGTATGGAGAGATAAAAATGAGAGTGTTGATCGCAGCAGATTCGCTGAAAGGCTGCCTGCCCTCGATGGCGGCAGGGGAAGCGTTGAAAGAAAGGATCCTTCGGGTTATACCGGAGGCTGTAATACAGGTGTGTCCTCTGGCAGACTGCCGGTTTCGGATCGCCTGTGATGTTGGGAATCCATTGTGCGGGCCGGAGGGTGCCAGCGCAGTGTACGGGCCCCAAAAAGGCGCCGGACCGGAGGACGTGGAAAAGATGGATCGGTGGCTGGAGGAGTATGCTGCCCTGGCATCTCAGCAAGGATTCGAAGAAGCCGATCCGGATTATCCTGGAAGCGGCGCGGCCGGCGGACTGGGCTTTGCTTTCCGGACTTTTTTGGGAGGCGAATTGGAGCCGGGCGCGCAGATCGTGATGGAAGCCGTAGACTTGGAGGACCATATCCGGGAAGCGGACATCATCATCACCGGTGAAGGCCGGACCGACGCCCAGACCGCTATGGGAAAGGCGCCGGCGGCGGTTTCGGAACTGGCCAAAAAACATGAAAAGCCCGTGATAGTCTTCTGCGGGAGCAAAGGTCCCGGGGCAGAAGATTGCTATAAAAAAGGGATCGATGCGATTATCCCGATCCTTCGGGAGCCCTGCAGTCTGGCGGAGGCTATGGATCCGGAGAATGCCCGCCGGAACCTGGCGGAAGCTGCGGAACAGGTGTTTCGGGTGATCGGTACAATAAAGAGTCTTTGAAACGTTTACGTAATATCGGGCCTTCGTGAAGGAGAACAAAAATGTTAAGAAGGAGTCTATATGAATTATTTACAGGCTAATCTATGCCTTTTATGCGTGACATTTTGCTGGTCCACGGAAGTGGTGATCTTCGCCTGCATTCCGGACGCGGTGTCTCCTTTTGCCGTCACCTCCATCACCTTCCTGGTGGGGGGTGCACTGCTGTTTCTGGCCTTTGGACGGCGGATCGCCACGGGTCTTCGGGCGGACCGAAAGAAACAGCTGCTTCGGTGTCTTTGGATCAGCGTCATCAATGCGGGCTACAATACGCTGTATCAGTTTGGGTTAGCGGACTTTGATGTGTCCACCGGGGCATTCACCCTGTCTCTCACTGTGGTGACCATGCCCTTTATCCTGCTGCTCATGCGGTCCCGGGTGGGATGGCGGACCTGGCTTTCCTCCGGCATCGTTTTGGCCGGGATCCTCTTTGCCATGGTCGGTGTGATGAGCCGCGCTCAGCTGCCGGGTCTGAGTATCATCGCCATTGGCTGTGTCATGAGGGCTTACTATATCATCAAACTCAATCAATACGCCCGGGAACACGATCCCGTGGTGCTTTCCGCCCTGATCTGCGTATCCGGGGGCGTTGTCAGCTATTTTTTCTGGATGGCCGTCCAGCCAAATACTTTTATGGGGATCCCATGGTCGCCGGTGGTCATTGCCACCCTGGCCATTTATTCCTTCTTTGTTGTCGCTCTGGCCATCACATTGAACGTTTTTGCCCAGAGGCGGGCTACGCCGGCAAACGCCACCATCATTTATTCGACCGAGATCGTTTTCTCTGTCATTCTGGGAGCGGTCCTGCCGTCCAGCCTGATCGACCCGGTGCACCTGACTCCTTTCCTGGTGGTGGGAGTTGTATGCGTGGTGGTGGGCAACCTGATTGAAATCCTGGATCCGGGGAAAATGCGGAATAAGGGAGAGGAGGCGGTCACATGAAAAAGTGGAAAACCCTCTTGGCTCTCTTTCTTGTGTACTTTATCGTGGCGGTCCCGTTCAGAGTCATGGGAGTGATCCCGGGCTTTACGGACGTCCGACCGGTGGCGTTGCTGGGTCCTATCTATGCTGTCTTCTTTGGTGTGCCCGGATGCTGGGTCATGGCGGTGGGCAACCTGGTGATGGATGCTGTCGGCGGCAGTCTCCGCTGGTCTTCCATTCCGGGCTTTGCCGCCAACTTCCTGGGGCCTTATTTGATCTACTGGCTCTGCGTTAGACGGGCGAAAAAGCCGTTTTCTCTGCGAACAGGACGGGAGTTGCTGAAGCACTGCTGGATCATTCTCCTCTCGGCAGCATTGCAGACAGTGTTGATCACGCCTGCAGTGGCATGGATCTACCCGGAGGTGGACGCGGGATTTTTTGCCCTTATCGTCATGCTGAATGATACGGCCTTTCCCATCGTATTTGGGATCCCCATCATGATCCTGCTGCAGGAGGAACTGGGGTTCCGGCCTCTGACTAAAGAAAAGGAGATGATCGTATGAAGACTTTTCTCCCTGTTTTGATTACAATACTGATGGTGGCTGTCTGTTTTACTTAGAACGTTTTGATCAATGGAGCAGAAGAAGAAGCCGGTTCTTCCGGTGAAGCGATCGTCTGTTCAAAGGAATTACAGGATCAGGATGCTTCGGACCTGCAGGGCTTACAGCGAATGGAAAAGCACGGAGGCTGCGGCTCCAGGCTTTAGTTACTACCGAAATTCTATGTAGGTCTGGCACTTTATAAAACAGAGGCCGCCAGAGTGGTGAATGACCCGGGTTGGCAGCTGAAAGACAACAACCTGGCGGAGCAGATCGTGGAACTGGAGCTCAAAGGGGCAGACGGATACGTCTATTTCTCCGCTCAGTACCTGTTCCGAAGCTGCGCGGAAAAGGAACTGGAAAACATCCGCTTATCGCAGTGAT